>CAYWDL010000195.1:0-4307 GCA_964457015.1 uncultured Roseburia sp.
TGGTCTCACTACCATATGTAATGTTGATATTACTTGGATTCAATCTTGAAACCTTTTCCGGGTCGTTCATATTTGTCGGAGCCTGTTCAACAAGATAGAATGTAAAATCCGGCTGTCTTTCATTACCATCATCGCCGGCTCCCAAATATGTATAATTAATATTAATAACGTCTGTAGCCCAATAATTTCCTTCTGTTCCGTTGGTCACCGTATCTGTATATTTATCAAATACAGAAGCTAACAGGTACATTGTATGCTTGTCCTCAGCATAATATACAGGTGGCGGATTAATTGCCTTCGTGGATGTTCCTATTACAACACCCTCTTCGTTCTCATACTTTATTTCCAGTGTCACATTATAGGTATAGCTATATTGGTCACCATTTATATGTGTTTCCTGACAAATTATATTTAATGTGGATATTTTTTTAGTTGTCGATTTATCCACAGTAGCATCGGATTCAACATACTGTTTAAATATAATCATTGTATCTCCTCCATAGAGATTAGAGAACAATGGTAAAAGCTCGCCATTAATGGCTGTTCCCGCCGCATCCACTATCGCTGAAGGGTCCAGCTTGACATCGATAAAGAAATCCTCTCCGTCTGCACCCTCCACCTCAATATTTGAAACCTGATAGCCTGTAACCTTCTTACCATTTACAGTATATTCTTTTTCTTCAAACTTGCTGCCATATTCCGATGAATTCAATAAATCAGATATAGTCTCTGCTTTAAATTCCTCGGCCAGATCCTGCGCTGCCAATGTAGCATTTTGAAGTCTTCTGGCTTCCACATTAATTCTCATTGCCTGAATAAAGCTATTAAGGAATGGTGTTGCAATAATACCTATAATAACTATTGTTATAAGCAATTCAATCAATGTAAATCCGCTATTATTCTTTTTTATTGAATTCATACACAATCATCTCCAAATTAGTATCCAATAATATTTCCAGTTACCTTACCAAGCTTAAATCTTGGGTTTGCTTCATCATCATTTATAACCTTATAGTTAAGTGTCAAGTCAGAGTTATTAACAACCTGAAGCTCTACACTTGCCAAGTCGCTTTCATCTACACGTCCTGAACTGATTACCAAAAGGTCAAGTGTTTCTCCACATACAAAATCTACACCATCAGCGTATCCATCCTCCGGATATGTCTGGTTACCGATTCTGTAGCTTATCTTATATTCGCCATCTTTGCCAGTAATTCTGATTGATACTGTTTCCTTAGCATTTGATATTGTTGAAAGTGTCTTTGTTCCATCAATATCATCTCTTGTACCGATAGCAACTGTATCAACATCCGAACTCTCCGAATTCAACATAAGGAATAAATCATAGTCTGTCATAATTCTCTGACCATAATCACCCTCAGTAACATTTGTTACAAATGTATCTGAATCAAATACATTCTCCGTTCCGATAGCAACACTCTTGAGAACAAGCTCTTCATATTCTCTTTCACTGCCAACTATACCATATGTTGTAAGCTGCATTGAGCCTGATACTACCTCAGTAGCAGAGCTGTAAGTCATAGTCATATTATTAATAAGACTCTTATTGTCATGAGTATTAATATATTTTATAAATTCCTTTACCTGCTCATACTTACCTTCATAATTGATTGTCAACGAAGAATTAACTGCCACCTCTGTGCTGTTATAAACCTTTTCTCCTGCTCTTGATGGGTTTGAAGACGTTACATTACCAAATGTGTATAAGCTTCCAACACCTGAAAGACTTGCACTCTTTACCCACACGTCAGTCTTTTCCTCTGCAGCCTTGAGTAACATAATAATATGCTCCTGGTCAAGACCATTGCCATACTTCTGCAACAAGCCCTGATACAACTGCATATGTCTCTTTGTTTCACTTTCATAATATGCTCTGTTAGCATCCTTAATCTTTAAATCATCATATGTTGTCTGAAGCTCTCTTATCTGAGCCTCTGTAAGTTCATTATTCTCTGTAAGCTTCTTATTACCCCACCAAGACAAAAACAATACTGCAGCAATAAGCACAACGAATAAAAGTTTTAAATCTCTATCTGATATTTTTATTTTCATACGCTTTACCTCTCATTCCTTATTCTTCAGTTGCTGTATCTTCAGCTGTATCTTCTACTTCATCTGTACCTGCTACAAATTCATCCATTGTCACATTATTGGTGAAGTAACATGTAAGCGAGAAGGTTGTAGATATTGCACCATACTGGTCCTTGCTTTCTGATAAAGTACTTACAGCCACACTTGATACATTTGGAATTGTCTTCAACTGCATTATAAACTTAGCAATAGTCTGCTTTGTACTTGTCTTAGCAGAAATACTTACAGAACCATTATTGATTGTAACTGTACTAATTGACACATCACTAGGCTGCTTCTTTTCAAGATTCTCTATAAACTCTAAAAGCACATCATTGTTTCCTCTTGTCATAGAGGCAAATGTTGTTACATCTCTTGAAATGTCTACCGCATTATAGTAATCATTTACCAACGTTTCAACGTCTGAAATTGCATTTATGTTTCTTTCCAAATCCTCTTTTTGGGTCTTAAGTGTAAAATAATCCACTATAGGCAACGCCACAAATACTAACCCAACTAATATAGAAGCCAATAAACCAAGACGAATCATCTTAAAGTTACTTGCACTCTGTTCCTTCTGTTGCTTCTCCTTTGTAACGAAGTTAGCAGGCGCAAGAACCGAACCGATACATCCCATATAGTTTACAAGAGATGCCGGCTCAAGACTCATAGATGCTGTCTTTACGTTCTTAATCTTCTTAACAACCTTAACAGAGAAGTTGAATTCTGATGCAAACAATTCATCAAGACCTAAGATATTATCACCAATATAGTAAGCCTTTTCAATAGGTGTATCCGGATTCTTTGATGCGTAGTAATCCATTACTCTGGAAATATTATTTACTAAGTATCTAAGAGAGTTAGTAATCATATCTCCATCAAAGCTTGGATGTACGTACTGTTCCTTACAAAGAAGCTCTGTAGCTTCCTCTTCTGTTATTCCTCTCATATCCATCAATGTTTCTGTCAATACATCTCTACCATAAGGAATAACTCTATGTAACTGCAATACATTGTTCTTGATAATATTAACAATTGTACTGTCTTCCATAAGCTGGATTGTGAGGTTTACGCCCTTATCTACATGCTTCTGCAATAACTGTAACGCACTATTACCAAGATAATCAATAGACACAATGTTGTATCCATTAGCTGCTGCAATCTTGTAATATGGTGTGATAAGCTCCTTAGGCGCCGCCATAAGAAGTACTCTCATCTGCTTCTCGCCTTCATTCTGTACTGTCTCTAAAATACTATGAGCAAGAATGTAATCCTCAACCGAAACCGGATAATACTCTGTTGCATTAGCCGCGATAAGATCAGCTAATTTCTTTTCATTAAGTACAGGAGTGTTAATTTCCTTAATAGCAATCTTTGTTGAGAATACTGAAAAAATAACATCCTTTGTTGTAATGTTTTTAGCTGCAAGCTTCTCTGCTATAGCGCCAGCTATTGTCTGATAATCTGTAATCTGACCATCTTCAAATGTACCTTCCGGTGTCTTAATTCGGGCAATTTTATTTACCACTATACCGCTCTTTTTTGAAACTTCAGCTATTCGTATATAGGAAGCCTCAACGCTAATTGTTAAAAAATTTGCCATAACTTTCTCCTTACGCTTTTTTATATTACTTTATTTATGTACCACAAATGCCACGAATTGCTTCGTTGCAAACTTTTCTTGTCTCTCGACAATTGTATTCTAAAATGTATAAAATCCCATGTACCAATTTATAAACTCTTCGCCGTATAATATCGCTATAAAAATACCAAGAGATAAATACGGTCCAAAGGCAAGCACATTTTCTTTTTTACATATTTTCATCAATGCTATGTGTATAATCGAACCGATTACACAACCCAAAACCAAAGCCAAGACTATTTCCTTAGCTCCTATCAAAAGTCCTGCTGCGGCCATTAACTTAACATCGCCACCGCCGATTCCTCTTCCTTTTGTAGCGTAAAATAAAATTAGTAATGGTATACTAACTATTATCATTCCAATTAATAAGTATGTTATATTGTCAAAATCTTTTATGGCTCTAACCACACCCAGTAAGAATATGAATATGTTCAATCCTACCGGTATCTCATATGTCCTCCAGTCTATAACCGAAAGCACAAGTAACGCAGACGCACATAAACAGAATAAGATGCTGTCCGCATTTATTCCGTTTGTTAAAAAGATCCATACATACCCGATACCGTTAGCAAAT
>CAYWDL010000196.1:0-4306 GCA_964457015.1 uncultured Roseburia sp.
TAAGGGCAATTACACAGAACTTAGTCAGAAGAATATCGATACTGGCATGGGCTTAGAGAGACTTGCTGTAGTTATTCAGGATGTTGATTCTGTATTTGACATTGACACAATGAAGGCTATCAGAGATAAGATTTGTGAGCTTGCCGGTGTTACGTATATGCAGGATGAAGCCAAGGATGTGTCTATAAGACTTATTACAGACCATATCCGTTCATCAACATTTATGATTTCGGATGGTGTTATGCCTTCTAATGAAGGAAGAGGATATGTTTTAAGAAGACTTATCAGACGTGCTGCAAGACACGGAAGACTTCTTGGTATAGATGGTCAGTTCCTTGCAAAGCTTTCAGAGACAGTAATCAATGAAAGTAAGGATGGATACAAGGAGCTTGATGAAAAGAAGGACTTTATCTTTAAGGTTCTTACAGAGGAAGAAAATAAGTTTAATAAGACAATTGACCAGGGTCTTGAAATTTTAGCAACTATGATGGCTGATATGGAAAAGAACGGTGAAAAGACATTAAGTGGTGAAAATGCATTTAAGCTTTATGATACATACGGTTTTCCGATGGATCTTACAGAGGAGATTCTTGATGAGAAGGGTTACGGTATAGATGCAGAAGGCTTTAAGGAATGTATGGATATTCAGAGAAAGAAAGCAAGAGAAGCACGTAAGGTTACAAACTATATGGGCGCAGATGCTACTATTTATGAGGAAATTGATCCAAGTATTACTTCTGAATTTGATGGTTATGACAAGCTTGAGCTTCAGTCGAGAATTTCTGTTATGACAACAGAGGATGAAATTGTACAGGCTCTTACTGATGGACAGACAGGTACAATTATTGTTGATAAGACTCCGTTTTATGCAACAATGGGTGGTCAGGACGCAGATAAGGGTACCATAGAGGCTGATGGATTCAAGTTTAAGGTTGTTGATACAATAAAGCTTTTAGGCGGAAAGATTGGACATGTAGGTGTGGTTGAGACAGGTATGATAAAGACCGGAGATGTTGTAACATTAAAGGTTGATGAGGATGTCAGAAGAGCCACATGTAAGAATCATAGTGCAACTCACCTTTTACAGAAGGCTTTGAGAACTGTTTTGGGTTCTCATGTAGAGCAGGCTGGTTCTTTGGTTACAAAGGACAGACTTAGATTTGACTTTTCACATTTCCAGGCAATGACTGCAGAAGAAATTGCAAAGGTTGAAAAGCTTGTTAATGACCAGATTTCAAAAGGACTTGCTGTTAAGACTGATGTTATGTCAGCAGAGGATGCAAAGAAGACAGGCGCTATGGCATTGTTCGGTGAAAAGTACGGAGAAACAGTAAGAGTTGTTTCGATGGGTGATTTTTCGGTTGAATTATGTGGTGGTACTCATGTTGAGAATACTGCATCCATTGCAACATTTAAGATTGTTTCAGAAGCAGGTATTGCTGCCGGTGTAAGAAGAATTGAAGCTCTTACGGGTGAGGGTGTAGCCTCTTATTACAAGGATATGGAAGAAACACTTAATGAGATTGCAAAGGTTGCAAAGTCTGATGTGAGTCAGCTTGTCAGAAAAATTGAGGCAATGCAGGAGGAAATCAAGGCATTGCATAGTGAAAATGATAAGTTAAAGAGTAAAATAGCAAACGATTCACTTGGTAATGTTATGGACCAGGTTGTTGAGGTTGAAGGTGTGAAGCTTTTAGCTGTCCAGGTTAATGATGTTGATATGAACGAGCTTAGAAATCTGGGAGATCAGCTCAAGGATAAGCTTGGTGATGGTGTGATAGTTATTGCATCATCTATGGGTAGCGATAAAGTGAACCTTATAGCTATGGCAACGGATAATGCCATGAAGAGCGGTGCACATGCAGGTAATATTATCAAGTCTGTAGCTGCCATTGTCGGTGGCGGCGGCGGCGGTAGACCTAATATGGCCCAGGCAGGTGGTAAGCAGCCGGAAAAAATAGCTGAAGCATTGGAATATGCGAAAACAGTTTTAAAAGAACAGTTAAATAAGTAATTGGAGGTAACTATTATGAAAAACAAAAAGATAATAACAATATTATTATGTGCTATTATGGTTTTTGCCTGTGTGTTGACAGCTTTTGCTGATGATGGCGAAAAGAATGTCGATGGAGTTGTAGTGAAAATCACACTAAATCAGGAAAATTATGAGCCTGGCGATACAGTTGAAATGAAAGTTTCTATAAAGAACAATAATCAGTATCCTGTATCAAATGTATCAATTCAGTATCCAAATTTGCCTTCGGACATTGAATTTGATAAAGCTAGTATGGAAGACAGAATTCAGAGAATTGAAGCCGGTGGTTATGAAACATTTACCATTACAGGTGTTGCAGGAGGTACAGCATCGGCAACAACTGATGGTACAGCTTCAGAAATACAATTATCTCCACTTACTATTGGAATTATAGCTGGAGTTGTTGCATTAATATTAATTATAGTTGTTATTGTTGTAATCGTTAAGAAGAAAAAAGGTAAGGATGCGGCAGCGATTATTCTTATTGTTGCGTTAGGTGCCAGTGGTATTGCAACAGCTATTCCAAATATGGAAGTAAATGCTGAGGTTTCAGAAGAAACAATGGTAACAAACAGTGATTTTAAGCGTGTTTCAGTACACGATCCATCAATCGTAAAAGATCCTGAAACCGGAATGTATTATATATTCGGTTCTCATTTGGCATGGGCTAAATCTGAGGATTTGATAAGCTGGACAGAATTTAAGACAAATATTAATACAGAATACAGAACTTTATTTGGTGATGTATGGGATAATTATTGTGGTACAGCAGGCGGTGACTTATCTGGTATGATGTGGGCTCCTGATGTTGTGTACAATGAGGTAATGGGAAAATGGTGTATGTATATGAGTATTAATGGTAACTCATGGCAGTCAGCAATTGTTCTTCTTACAGCTGATGATATTGAAGGACCATATACATATGTTGATGAAGTAGTATTCTCAGGTTTTTATGATAATGCTGATTCAAACTCAGCAAAGCTTAATGCAGAGAGAGCAAATTATTCAGATGTTTATAAGGTTCTTGGCGAAGGAGCTGATTTAACAAGATATTCTCAGTCTGCTAAATCGCTTATTAACTGTATCGACCCTTGTGTAACAGTTGATGATAACGGAGATCATTGGATGACATATGGTTCTTGGTCAGGCGGTATATATCAGATTAAGCTTGATAAGACTACAGGTCTTAGAGATTATAATTATACTTATACAACAGAGCTTAATAAGTCAGACGCTTATTTAGGATATAAGATTGCAGGTGGTTACTACAATTCAGGTGAAGGTCCTTATATCTTCAAGGCAGGCGATTATTATTATTTGTTCGTATCATTAGGTAACCTTGAGACAAGTGGTGGTTACAATATGAGAGTATATCGTTCAGAAAGCATTAACGGACCATACGTTGATCAGAATGGTGTATCTTCAATATTTAAGGGCTGGTTGTCAAATGTGGGATACGCAGATAAGGATGTTATTGCTAAGTATAACAGTCCGATTGGTATCAAGATTTTCGGCTCATACAATATGTATGGTATAAGCTCAATTCAGGTTGCACAGGGACATAACTCAGCATTTGTGGATGATGATGGAAACATTTATATTATTTATCATACAAGATTTGCAGGTACATCAGAAGGACATCAGGTAAGAGTACACCAGATGTTTATCAATGAAGAAGGATGGCTTGTTGCTGCTCCTTACGAATATGGTAATGAAACTTTATCTACAGAGGGTTATAGTGAGGATGATATCTGCGGAGTGTACGATTTTGTAGTTCATAATCCTAACTCAGTTTATAACTACAATAACGGAAAGAGTGTTGGTGTTGTTGGCGGTTCGGCTGAGTCATCATTTATGATGGTAACAAAGTCATTTACTATCGGTGGTGTAGAAAATAATATGAAGATTCGTGTTGACTTTAGCAAATCTTCAGGTAAGACTATAACATTGAGCAGTAATGGTAAAATTGTAGGTGATTATACAGGAACATGGGAATCAGAAGATGGTGTGAATGTTGTACTTACAATTGATGATGTAGTATACAAGGGCGTATTCTTGAAGCAGCAGAATGAATTATCATCAAGAGATGTAACAATGACATTTACTGTTTTGGGTGATAATGTAACAGCCTGGGGCGTAAAAGAATTAACTGATTAATAATAATTTATCAAAAAAATAAAAAAAATTGTTGACGTTTATGGATTATATGATATAATGTAATTCGTGCAAATAAATACCCAAACAGTTGTATTATGCACAATACGCAACTGG
>CAYWDL010000197.1:0-4257 GCA_964457015.1 uncultured Roseburia sp.
AAATTACCGCATACATACAGATGCAATAAAAAACCATTTAATTCCAACTGAACTCACTTCCCAACAAGTGTCAATTGTATACGCAGATGAAGCAGATGTTCTAAATGTTGCATTATTTGGCAAAACTGCCAAACAATGGAGAGAAGAACATCCAAATTTAAAAGGGAATATTAGGGATCATGCCAGTATAAACGAATTAATTTCTGTTTTACAAGAATCTAATAACAGAAAACTACTTAAATAGTCAGATTATTATAATCAAAAGACACTAGTATATCATATTTCACTAGTGTCTTTTTGCAACTTACATATTAAATTACACTTACTCCGGTATCACATCACTAAACATTATAGAATATCACTAAATCCTGCATCTGTGGAGGATAAAATTTAGCTTCCATCATAGCATAATCCAGTGTCAATTCTCTCATCTTCTTTATTAAATTGTCTGGCATTTTAGGAAGTATTCATAATCACAACATCTATTATTTTGCCACGCACCTTGTCTTGAACAAAATCTAGTATCCACAGACCACGAGTTAATTGCTGGATATTTTTCAGAATCTCTTGTCATACTACCACAAGACCAACTATCAAAATCAGTATACTTTGACACATAATCTTTATCTATAGATTCCTGTGGCATTTCCACACCTACAATATAATTTCCACCATCTGTAGTTTTTACATAATATTTAGAAGTATCAATTCTGCTGTCATTCTTGCACGAACACAGCATTCCAGCCCAAATTGCTGTAGCCTCAAACAATTCTTTATTTCCACTTGGAATATATACATTATTCATCTCTTCAACAACCTTATGTACCAACGGAACATACTCATCAGCAATTGTAGACTTCCTGCACAATGTCTGATGATAAATCCTCTGCCTCATCATAAGAAAATGATTTCTTCACTGCAAAACCATAAATTTTTGAAAGATATTCAGTTATTATTTTGTCTACTGACTGTTTATTCATTTTCTTTATCCTTTAACTAGCTTTTTGAAACGTTTCTGGTTATATAGTGCAAGAAATGAAAAAAAGGTTGGCGAAATTTTAAAAATTTCCACCAGCCTTATCTTCTACTTGTTAACTGAACATTTGACTTAATATTTTCTTTTAATTAGCTCTAAGTTATTCATCCAACAAAGACTTCTTCACCACATTTTTCACTTCTTCCAATACATTTTCACAACTACCGCGAGAAGCAACCCACTCACCGTCAATATACAAGTCGTATACATTGTCACCTCTTAACTTAATTGTGATGTCAAACTTTCTAATTGTTTCGTTGTTCATAATTTTTTCCTCCTATGAAATTTTCACTGCATATTTATACATATATTATATCACTATAATGGAAGTTCGCAACTATTTTCTTATATTACATTTAATAATATTTTTCAGGGGCACATTTATATGGTAAAATGAGCTAAAAATGGGCGCTAGCACATATAAATGGTGCCAACACCCAATTTTACAAACTATCATTTAATTCATTCCCACATCTGCTTATACATCAGCTCCCAATCCCAATATACGTAGGTTTCCTTAACCAATTGTCTAGCTTCATTTTTTGTAAAATACTCATGCTTCATTTCTCTAGTTTCTTGTTCTAAATAAGCTACCGGTATAAGCTCATACTCATATATATCTATGTACTTTTCTGTTAATACAAAATCTTCCTCTCTGTCACTAATCAATACATTAAGATAATCTTCAAACGGCTTTATCTGGTAGAATTCTTCTTCTGTAATATACACCTTAAATGTAAACCAATTTTCATCATATATAGTAGAATAATAATCTTTATTATACATTTCTCTAAGCAAAGCCTTTGCTTCTTCATCAGTCATATCATCAAACTGAGTTTCCACTCCCATACTCTTTATATAATTATCATATAAATAATCAGTATTATGAGTAGTCTTTACCGTTACATCCATAGCATATTTCATATCTTTATATGGTTTCAGTTCACTACTATACTTTGTCCTAGCATATTCAAACTGCGAATACACATAGGTTGATGTATGAACGCCCTTTGTGTCAGTTTCCACCATATATCCGCTAGGTAATCCTGTAACATCTGTAGGTAAAAACCATATCAAATCACTTCTTAAATAATCTGCCTTATCATATTCACTATAATCTTCAGTCCAATAGGTTTCATACACAGACTGCCAATCCCAATAGACCTGACCATTTTCCTCATCAACATAATACATTGGGTTCTCGACCTCACTTGTTTCCCCATAAGCCATCATTTTTTCAGGCCTAAATGCAGGTTCTAAAAGAACAGCCTCTTCAAAAACATCCATTGCCTCAAAGGATAATATTTCTTTTTCAGTCATATAAGCTATGCAAGAAAAGGTTCCATCCTGGCATTTCATACTCTTTTTATTCCATTCAATATCAAGCTTGTCGATAAATTCAGCTTGAATAGCTTCTAAATCTTTTTCCGTTTTTACACTTAATTCCAATACATACTTCATTTTCTGATATATTTCAGTAGCTCTTTCAGATTCATCGCATACATTTTTTGCCTCATCAAACATTTCGTTAAGATGTTTTGGCCAGCATACATCACCTTCCTTCGAATATATAAGCTCATATTCCAATTCTGTACTTCCATCATACCAAATATATCTTCCATTATACAAATCATCTCTATATCTCGAAGTAACGACCGCTTCTTTCATTCCTTCTATTGTATCTTCGTCGAATCCAGAATATGAATCCTTTTCAAGCCACGTATATATAATCTTCATATCTTCAGGACAGCCCGCTTCATAAAACCTAATAAAATCATCTGATGTAATAAAAATACACATCCCTACATAAGTTTCCGCCTCCGGGTCATACATTTTTCTATTTGCCCTTATAATGCTCAAATATTCATCCATTTCCATCAATATCGAATTGATTTCATCGTCTGATAAACCAAAGAATTCATTCTTAACATTTAATGGTTTTATATAATTCTCATATAACTTAGTATATGTTGAATTTCCGCTGTTCTCTGACACATAGATTGGCAACAGCTGTTCCCCTGAAGTTTTTTCACGGCCCTCTAAAATACAATCTGCAGTATCATAATGGCCGATTTTACCAAATCCATTATCAATGGTGTACCAGCTGGTACCTCTTCCTGCATCCCAATAAATATTTTCATCCAAGGATGCATCATACCAATTGATTTCCTTTATAACCTCTTCTGTGCTTTCTTTTTCCTTTTCCGAAGCATTTTCACCGCAGGCAACTAATGAAATGATTGCAAACACATAAACAAATACAAATATTGCTTTTTTCATTGACCTTCCTCTTTTTCTTCCTCACTATCTCTTTTTTTCAGAATTAAAAATATTATAAATGCAATTATACTGCCTGCCAACACAAGCCATAGCCACCATAGATTGTTACCACCAGCCTCAACATTATCTTCTTCTGAAATAGTCATTGTTTCTTCTGTTGATGCTTCTGTTGATGCTTCCGTTGTTATTTCCTCTGTTTCATCCTCAACTGTTGATGTCTGTGTCGGAGTCTGTACAAACTCTTGAGTTGTTGTTTGTTCTTCTGTTTGAGTTTCCTCTTGAGTTTCTGTTTGAGTTTCTGTCGGCTTCACTTCCACCCCTTCTTTAGCCACTGTCACTTTAATTTTTGTTGTCAGTTTCACACCAGTCGCATCAACATTTTCAGGACAGATTACAGTACCTTGAAGAATAAAGCTATAGCCATCCTTATTGCTAATATCAAATTTTGTCCCATCAACATATGTAGGATTACTAATATTCCAATTTACTTTAGCACTGGTTGTTTTCTTACCATCTGTCACAATTGACACAGAAGCTGGCAATCCCATATTTTTAAGTTCAACATTTGCCTCAACCTCTAAAGAATTATTTTGTTCAATACTCTGAAGCTTTTCTTTAGCCGTTATGTATTCCACACTAAGTACAATTTTTCCAGAAGTGGTATCATAGCTTACCACTGCGCCATTTCCATTAATAGTTCCTGTGGTATTCTTCTTAAACTCATAGTACCAATCAGGAGATACCGTTATCACAGCTTTGTATGTAGTATTATAATCTGCGTTGCCTGTAACCTTCTCGTATGTGCTTCCCGACTTCTTTTCCCATACAATTGTAGGATTTGATTCTGTCACTCCGGTTGTATTACAGCTTGCTGTCGTATCAAATGCCTTTCCTGCCACAGGTACATCCACACCAGTCACAGACACACTATCAATATATGT
>CAYWDL010000198.1:0-4248 GCA_964457015.1 uncultured Roseburia sp.
TAGCCTGGCATATCTGAATCTATATTATTATGAATAGCATTATAAATGATTTTATCATGATTAAATGCCAAAATCATTACCACACCATAAATAACAAGTACACCTATGGCAATTTTATCCCATATTTTAACGTTTTTCTTTTTTTCAGCATGCATAGAAACCATCCTTTCTATAATATTGTTATCCCTCAATCCTTACTTAAATACAAACGTTGTTGTCAAACTGCACACCTCACCTATAACAGATTCCAATCCACCTTCTCCCTCTGCTATCATTCTTTGATGCTCTATCTCCCTATATTTATATGCACCCGACTCAAATACAAAATATACCCTACCACCATATATAAACGCTTCTTCCACCATACATGGTAATTCCATACGTTTTTTATAAGAGCTTGTAATTTTATTTGTAACACTGTTAATTTCATATATATATGAAAAAGAAGGAACAAGGTATCCCTCATTTGCATTAATTAGTAAATATGTTTTATTAGCAATCGTGTAAAACACCATTCCATTTGCGTTTCCAGGTATAGTTCCTACTGAGATTTCCGGTTCTCCTCCACTCCTTAACACATCAGGTGTATATAAATATACTTTTGCAGTATCATTTTTATCTTTATAATACTCTCCAACACATAAATATCCTTTATATGTAGTCAAAAAACTCGCTTTATTACCAGCCCCCAGACTCGCACTTCCTCTTGTTATTTTACTTAAATCTATTGCTGTTACACTACTATCATTCACCACATACTCTAAAGTACTTTTTATTTCAGAATAACTATAATAGTACACATACCCTGTATCTCCCGAACCTGTATGCGACACCCACAAATATCCATCTGCATATGTAATACCTCCGGCATGAGATTTATTTGGCATCACCATAGTTGTTATATAGTCCTTTGTACTTGCATCAAGAACATATATCACCGATTGATGCACTGAACTCCATGTCAAATTACTACCAGTACCATTTTCCTCTTGACAATATGCAGTCAAAAAAATATAACCATCATAATAACAGCTTCCCTGCGGTATCATTCTATTACATACAGATTGTCCAACAGTTGTTTGCTCAATCCCAGGCATAATAAAGTAATAAGAGCCTATTGCTGTTTTAATATTATATGTTCCACCTTCACCATCAGAATATGTTTTATATGGTACTACACCTCGCTTAATTACCGTTGTCTCTGCTCCTCTTATCAAAGCGGTTGAAACCGCCGCTCTTGTTGACATCGTGCTTGCAGCTACTCCAACACCATTTTCGTGGTCAGTATCCCACACAAGCTCTTCTTCTGGCAATGTCAGTTTCAATTCCTGATATGCCCAGTCTATAACCGCACTTTCCTCTTCAGTAATTTCCTCACCTTCATCCAACTTACTCATTGCTGTCTTCATTATATCATCTCGTTCTTTTTGTGTATAGTTTGCTTTTACAAATTCCACCTCACCTACTTCAATTATCTCCTCAGTGCTCATTTCATTTGCCCATGCGCAGTAATCCACATCATGTGACATTATCATAACCACCAACACACAGCTCATTATTCTTGTTATTAATTCTTTCATTGTTTTTCCTCCTCGTATATTACTTTTATCCAAAACTTACTGTATCTTCGGCATCCTTACATCCCTATGCCTACTTTGTAACTCCAATATTGCCGTGGCATCCTTATCAGACTGCCTTGAGTTATACATCATCACTCTGTTACGTAGCTTTTCACACTCTTCAACCTGTTTTTTGATTTCCTGTATCACCTGTTTATTATCAATCTTTAATCCAATCGTCTGATACCTCTCAAGCATCAATCTCCTATGTTCCATAAGCACACTTATTGGTCTTATGTCAATAGCCTCTTCATTACTAACACAATCGCATATATAATCGCACAGCGCATTCACTGCATTTACACCAACGTATCGACCATCCTTTGGATATGAACCCACTGGCTCTATTGGAATCTCATCATTATACTGCTTTATCTGATGTTCAATATAATTCACATCCAATTCATAATCCAACTCTTTCCTTAATTTCAACAAGTGTATGTATATAGGCTTTGCCTTCACCATCTGCTTGAAGGCTACTATATGTTCACAATACTTTCCTGTATCATCATACCCTATTGTATAGAATTCCTTTTTGCAATCATCATATCCATATATGAGAATATTGTGTCTGAAATGATATCTCATATAAGCTTCTCTCTCAGGAATAAAATACTCATCAACACAACACTCAACATACCTGTCTCTATCCAAAGCATTCACAAACAATTTAACCGGATTCCACTTCAACATTTTCGAAGTTTCCTCTGAAAAATATTCCATATCAAACACAGGCTGATTGTATATATAATCCATATAAAAATCAAATGTCAAAGGACCATCCTTTGGATAAAATGATAACTGTATATAATTATTATACATCCAGTTCTTGCCCTGCTCAATTGAAGTAATTATCCCGGTGCCAAAGGCATGATGATTATATGTCTTTACCGGCGGTTTCTTATTTATATCCAATACGACCTTACTCATTACAAAATCTCCTCATACATTATTTTTCCACGACTGTTTCTTGGAATCCTGCTGACAGCCTTGATATCAAAGCAGTTTTTATGCAAATGCGTAATGCGTTCCAACTCCTTCTTCACCATCTCCACATTCATCTCACCATCTTCAAACACCACATACAATCTGTCAGATTTCTCTATGCATACACAACTTATGGACATACTATTAGATAGACGTTCTTCCACTTCGTCCAAGCTTAATCTGTATCCATTTATTTTCGCAATTCTCTTCTTGCGCCCATTAATGAACACAAAACCATCCTCATCAATGCATCCCATATCCCCAGTTCTCAACACACCCTTCCATTCATCACACTTACATAAGTCCTTATATCCATTTGCATACCCCATGGCAACATTTTCGCCATAATAAATTATCTCATCATCCTGAATATCTATCCGTCCACCAGATATTACCTTTCCTGCACTTCCAAACTTATCAATATTCCTATTCAGAAATGTTGTTGAGATTCTACCTGTTGCCTCAGTTTGTCCATACATGGATGCAAAATCAAATCCATACTTTTTTGACATATCAAGCATATATCTTTCATTTTCCTGTGAAATCTTACCACCAGCCACAGCCATCAACTTTAGCCCAGGCAATCCTCTGCCCAAAATATTCAGTTTTCTTATTATCTCATATGTATACGGCACGCCATATATGGAAGTCCCGGCATACTCCTTAAAGAAATCCCAAAAGCTTTTATGTATCATAGGAACAGAAGGAATCAGAAGGGTTGCCCTCACATATAAATATGTATTTATCACAGACAACCCGTAAATATAAGCCAAAGGTAATGTCACAATCGCGACATTACCTTCCTGAATGTTTAAACTATCTGCTACTACCTTCGCACTAAATTCAATGTTCTTATAACTAATTCTTACAAACTTTGCACTTCCTGTACTTCCTGAGGTAGACAATAGTAACGCAAGCTCATGATTAATCTCATAGCACACTTGATTAATTCTTTTCAATAACACAAAGTCTCTATTTGACCATATAACTTCATATCCTTCTGTTATTGGCAACTTTACATTCTGCCATATGTATTCTGGCTCATACTGGAATACTACTTCATCACAATCTACATTGCTTTCAATCATCATCATAGGAACTTTTCCACGTAACGCTGCTACATATGCCATTATTACTTCAATACATACCTCACAACGTATAAGAAGTAGACTTCGCTTATTGAAATTCATATTGAATTTATCACAAAATTCCACTAGACTTTTGTAACTTATCTGTTCACCCTTTTGCGAAACTAACGCAAGCTTATCTCTGTTCATAGCATCCTCATTAATCATTGTATAGCAAGCACAAACTATCCATTCCCTGCTTTCTGCTCATAAACTCTATGCCTTCTCTGATTTCTTCCCTCGAATAATCATTCTCTTCAATAAATGCATCCTCAAATTCATTCATATAGTCATAAACACACAACATAACATAGCACTCATCAATGTTAGTCATATTCAAGCATTCATACATCGTATTTTCTGCCTCGTTGAACCTGCCTTCATCAATCATTGACACCAACCTATAATATATTGAATCTTCAGCACTATTTTCTATGAACTTTGGCTGCTTGTATTTATTTTCAGACATACCGCACATAACGTACATACACATCTTTATGCAATCACATAATTCT
>CAYWDL010000199.1:0-4201 GCA_964457015.1 uncultured Roseburia sp.
GAAAAATTACATAATACAAGTAGTAAAGGTGATAGTGTTAGATATTTTAATAACATTTCTTGGAGTATTATTATTATCATTTTTATTATATAAATTCAGATTTGGAGATAGCATTTTAAGGGTTGGAATTGTTGTAGTGTATGCAATCGCAAATTTTGTAGGGGGTTTCATTATAGGAAAAATAAGAGAAAGTAAAAAATTTATATGGGGAGCAGTTACAGGGTTTGTATATTTTTTGATACTTACGGTGATATCTGTGGCTGTCACAGGAGAGCTGTATGGTAATGGGAATATGGCTATGCTGGCCTTTGGGGCAAGTGTTATTGGAGGTATGGCAGGAGGAATGTTGTCATAGATTGATTTCTTTAAGAAAATTACAAAGAATACAAGCAAAAATATTAGTTGCCATAATAGATTAAATGTGTTAAACTAGAAAAAGATATAGCGCATTGCGCACACATTATTTAGGAGGACGAATAATATGAAGCATATTAAGACACTTAGCAATAAGACTTTAAAGAATACAATGGCTAAGGGTGGTTGTGGTGAATGCCAGACATCTTGCCAGTCAGCTTGCAAGACATCTTGTACAGTAGGTAATCAGAGCTGCGAAAACAAAAACAACAAATAATTATATTTGACAAGAGATGTATATCATGGGGATGTCGCCTTGGCGACATCCCCTTATGATGTTTGAAAGGAGAAATACTGTGATACATAGCTACAAAAGTAATGGATATAATATTGTTCTTGATGTAAACAGTGGTTCGGTACACGTTGTTGATGATGTTACGTATGATGTGATACCGTTATTTGAAGAAAAAAGTTATGAGGAAATAGAAGCCTCTTTAAAGGATAAATACAGCGTAGACCAAATAAAAGAAAGCTATGATGAGGTGAAAACCCTTAATGACGAGGAGCTGTTATTTACTGAGGATGTATATCAGCAGTATATTACTGATTTTAAGAAGAGAAAGACAGTAGTGAAGGCGATGTGTTTACACATTGCCCACGATTGTAATCTTGCCTGTAAGTATTGCTTTGCTGAGGAAGGAGAGTATCATGGAAGACGTGCTCTCATGAGCCTTGAGGTTGGTAAGAAGGCGTTAGATTTCCTTGTGGCTAATTCGGGAAACAGGGTTAATCTTGAGGTTGACTTTTTTGGTGGCGAACCACTTATGAACTGGGATGTTGTAAAGGAGCTTGTTATCTACGGAAGAAGTCTTGAAGAACCTCATAATAAGAAATTTAGATTTACGCTTACAACCAATGGTGTACTTTTGAATGAAGATATTATGGAATTTGCCAACAAGGAGATGGCAAATGTTGTTTTAAGTCTTGACGGAAGACGTGAAGTGAATGACAATATGAGACCATTCAGAAATGGTAAGGGAAGCTATGATTTAATAGTTCCTAAATTCCAGAAATTTGCTGAGAGCCGAGAGGACAAGAGCTATTATGTAAGAGGAACATTCACAAGAGAGAATATTGATTTTTCAGAAGATGTTAAGCATTTTGCAGACCTTGGATTTAAGCATATGTCAATCGAACCGGTTGTAGGCTCTGAGGATGAGCCATATGCAATTAGAGAAGAGGATTTGCCTAAGATTATGGAGGAGTATGACAAGCTTGCTTTAGAGTATATCAAGAGAGCTAAGGAAGGAAATGGATTTAATTTCTTCCACTTTATGATAGATTTGACTCAGGGTCCTTGCGTGGCGAAGCGTTTGTCAGGCTGTGGTTCAGGAACAGAATATCTGGCAGTGACACCTTGGGGTGATTTTTATCCATGTCATCAGTTTGTTGGTGAAGAGGATTATCTTATGGGTAATGTTTATGATGGAATTACAAGAACTGACATACAGGATAACTTTAAGCTTTGTAATGTATATGCGAAGCCAAAATGCAGAGATTGCTTTGCAAGATATTACTGTAGCGGTGGATGTGCAGCTAATTCGTATAAGTTCCATGGCAATATAAATGATGCTTATGATATTGGCTGTGAAATGGAGAGAAAAAGAGTTGAGTGTGCAATAATGATAAAGGCTGCATTGGCGGATGCAGGTATTGAATAGAAAGGGAATTGGCGATGAACAAACAAAAGAGTATTTTATTGTTTTTACTTTCGATAATATGTACTGTGGCACTTTGCCTTGTGTGTGTATTTGGTGTTAATTATAAGGGAATGAATAAAGGTAGTGCTAAGAATATTACCCTTGGTCTTGACCTTCAGGGTGGTGTAAGTATTACATTTCAGGTTGTAGGCGATACTCCAACTGAAGAACAGATGAAGGATACTATCTATAAGATACAGCTCAGAGCTAGTGAATATAGTACAGAATCTGAGGTTTATCAGGAGGGTGACAACAGAATTACAGTTGAAATTCCGGGTGAGGATGATGCGGAAGCAGTTCTTGCTAAGCTTGGTAATCCTGGTTCATTGGCATTTGTTACTGATGTTGATACTGACAGTGAAAAGGTTTGGCTTTCGGGTTCGGATATAACAAATGCAGAAGCAATGGTTGTAACAGACGGCAGTCTGAATCCTCCATATATTGTAGAGTTGAAATTGTCTAAGGAGGGTACAGAGAAGTTTGCTACAGCAACAGGTGAAAATATAGGAAAAGCGCTGTATGTGGTTTATGATGGTGAAGTTGTAAGTGCACCACGTGTTAACGAGCAGATAAACAGTGATTCTGCAATGATTACTGGTATGGAAACTATGGAGGAAGCTGAAGAGCTTGCCGCAATGATAAGAATTGGTTCATTGGATGTTGAGCTTGAAACACTTTCATCAAAGGTTGTTGGAGCTAAGCTGGGAGAAGATGCTATTTCAACAAGTCTTAAGGCCGCGCTTATCGGTACAGTTATAGTAATGATATTTATGACTATTGTGTACAGAGTGCCTGGTTTTGCGTCTGCTATTGCACTTGTTGCATATATCGCACTTGAATTGTTATCAATCAACGGCTTCAATTGGACATTAACATTACCTGGTATTGCAGGTATAATACTTTCGATTGGTATGGCAGTAGATGCTAATGTTATTATATTTGCCAGAATTAAAGAGGAGCTTGCTGATGGTGTCACGGTTAAGTCGGCGATTAAGGTTGGTTTCCAAAAGGCTACTTCGGCTATATTGGATGGTAATGTAACTACGCTTATTGCAGCGTTTGTGCTTATGATGCTTGGTTCGGGTCCTGTAAAGGGATTTGCGCAGACACTGGCACTTGGTATTGTTCTTTCTATGTTTACGGCTATGGTTGTTACAAGAGTGCTGGTATATTTATTGTACAATATGGGATTTGATAAGGTTGAAATGTATGGTGTTGCAAAGGAAAGAAAGCCAATTAATTTCCTTGGAAAGAAAAATATTTGTATTGCAGTATCATTGCTTGTTATATTAGGTGGTTTTGCAACACTTGTTTATAACAATGTAAGTAAGGGCAGCCCTCTTAACTTTAGCGTTGAATTCAAGGGTGGTGTATCAACAACCGTGGATTTTGAAGAAAATTATAGTATTTCAGAGTTCAACGACACAATCCTTCAGGATATTATTGAAATCAAGGGTGACAGTGATGTTCTTGCAAATGCAGTAAAGGGAACTAATCAGTATGTTATCAGAACGCAGGAATTAGATGAAGCTGTATTTAACGAAATAAAGATTATGCTTGTAGATAACTACGGAGCTATAGAAGATTCCTTTGAAACAGTTGATGTAAGTTCGACAATTAGCGGCGAGATGACAAGAGATGCTGTAATCGCGGTAGTTGTATCGGTAATATGCATATTGATATACATTGCCTTTAGATTCAAAGATTTCAGATTTGCATCCAGTGCAGTAATTGCCCTTGTTCACGATATTCTTGTTGTATTGGCATTTTATGCTGTTTCGTGGACAACAGTTGGTAATACATTTATTGCTTGTATGCTTACGATTTTGGGTTACTCAATCAATGCAACTATCGTAATATTCGATAGAATCAGAGAAAATCTTCCTGAGGTGGAATATGATGAGGACGGCAATCCAAAGCCTATAAGACAGACTGTTGACATTAAGGAAATAGCTAATAAGAGTATAACTCAGACACTTACAAGATCTGTTTACTCTACATTTACAACATTCATAACAATATTTGCCCTTTATGTGTTGGGTGTGCCTTCAATCAAGGAGTTTGCACTTCCTCTTATTGTGGGTATT
>CAYWDL010000200.1:0-4133 GCA_964457015.1 uncultured Roseburia sp.
TCAGAATAGTGAAATGATGGAAAAGGCCGGCGTTATCATTAAAAACGGAGGTCTTGTTGCATTTCCTACAGAAACGGTATATGGACTTGGTGCAAACGCACTTGACACGGATGCGGCCGGTAAGATATATGAGGCCAAGGGACGACCATCGGATAATCCGCTCATTGCACATATTGCTGATAAAGAGCAGGTATATATGTTGGCTAGGAATATTTCGGAAAAAGCTGAGAAGCTTATGGATAAGTTCTGGCCGGGGCCTATGACACTTGTTTTTGATAAGCAGGATATAGTGCCTATGGGAGTGACAGGCGGGTTGTCAACTGTTGCCATAAGAATGCCGGATAATGAAGTGGCCCTTGAGCTTATAAGAGCAGCAGGAGTGCCTGTTGCAGCACCGAGTGCTAATTCGTCGGGACGCCCGAGCCCTACTCTTGCCAGCCATGTATTTGAGGATATGGATGGCAGAATAGATATGATTATTGACGGCGGACAGGTAAATATTGGTATTGAATCTACTATTGTGGATATGACCTCAGAGCCACCGATGATACTCAGACCGGGTTACATTACCAAGTCAATGCTTGAGCAGGAGATTGGCGAAGTGGCGGTGGACAAAATAACAATCATCAAGGATAAGAGCCAGTTAAGCGAAGATTATAAGCCAAAGGCTCCGGGAATGAAGTACAGACACTATGCGCCAAAAGCAGATTTTGTTATGTTTGAGGGCCATATGAGTGATGTTGTTTCACATATAAATATGCTTGCGAAAAACAATGAAGAAAGAGGTATAAAAACGGGAATAATAGCTACAGATGAAACTATTTCCAAATATGAAAATGGTATGGTGGTTTCTATAGGAAGCCGTCATATAAGGGAAACTGTGGCAAAGAATCTTTATAAGGTGCTGAGAGATTTTGATAGCACGGAGGTGGATGTAATCTATGGAGAAACCTTTTATGATGATGATTTGGGCAATGCTATTATGAACAGACTTATAAAGGCAGCGGGGTACAAGATAGAGAAAGTATAAGAGGGCGAAGAAATGAAATATGGAAAGATAATATTTGTCAGTAAGGATGGCACCTACAGGTCGCCTGTGGCGGCAGCGGTAATGCGTAAATGCATTGGTGTGGATGTAAAGGTTGAGTCAAGAGGCTTAGTAGTGCTTTTTCCTGAGCCAATCAATCCAAAAGGGGTGTCAACAGCTATAAGCTGTGGCTATAATCCCATTGAAACAGTGTCGGAACCATTGACAGAGAAGGATTTTAATATTGACACACTTATATTGGTAATGACTGAAAAGCTCAAACAACAAATATATGATAATTACAAAAATGCACTCAATGTATATTCTTTAAAGGAATTTGCCGGAGGACAGGGAGACATAGAGTCGCCCTTTGGCAAAAGTATAAAGGAGTATATGGAGAATTTTGAACAGTTGGATGAATGGGTGAAAAAGGCAGCTGAGCTGCTTAAAAGCGATGAAGCTAATAAATAACAAAAGGAGAGAAAAATATGATAGCAATAGGAAGTGATCAGGGTGGATATGAATTAAAGATGGAAATATTAAAACATCTTGAAGCAAGAGGGTTGGAGTATAAGGATTTTGGCAGCTACAATTCGGATTCTGTTGATTATCCGGAATATGGAAAAAAGGTAGCGCACGCAGTTGCTGATGGTGAGTGTGAGCGAGGAATTCTTGTATGTGGAACTGGTATTGGTATCTCAATTACTGCAAATAAGGTAAAGGGCATCAGAGCTGCACTTTGCACAGACTGTTTTATGGCAGAGGCCACAAGACTTCACAATGATGCAAATATTTTGGCATTAGGCGGAAGAGTTGTAGGTGTTGGTTTGGCCCTCAAGATTGTAGATACATTTTTGGATACACCATTTTCCAATGAAGAGAGACACTTGAGAAGAATCAACGCAATAGAAGATTAGTCATATGGCGGAGGGTTAAAATGGGCGATAAGAGAGAAGATTATATCAGCTGGGATGAATATTTCATGGGAGTAGCCATGCTTTCTGCACAAAGGTCAAAAGACCCCAACACTCAGGTTGGCGCCTGTATAGTAAGTCCCACAAATAAGATTTTATCTATGGGCTATAATGGTTTTCCATTTGGATGTTCAGATGATGAATATCCTTGGTGCAGGGAAGGTGAGCCTCTGGACAACAAATACTTATATTCCACTCACAGTGAGTTAAATGCAATATTGAATTACAGGGGAGGGAGCCTTGAAAATTGTAAGATATATGTTACTTTATTTCCATGCAATGAATGTGCCAAGGCAATCATCCAGTGTGGCATTAAGGAAGTGGTGTATGCCTGTGACAAATATTCAGGCGAGGATAATGTTGTTGCATCGAAAAGAATGCTTAATTCAGCAGGAGTAAAGGTTACGGAATATAAACCGACAGGAAGAACTATTTCTTTGACAGTATAGATAAAAAGTGTTATAATTATTAGATAGGATTGCGTGGATGTGAGAGATGAAAAAAGAGGTAATTAGAAGTTTAACATTAGTGTCCCAACTGGGTTTTTCAATAATGGTTCCCATGTTTTTATGTTTAGGGATAGGATTGTTGATTGATAAGAGATTTGATACATCCACAGCTGTATGGCTGATGTTTTTAGGATTGGCAGCAGGCTTTAGAAATGCAATTATACTTGCGAAAAATGTTATGAATGAAAATGCAAAGGATAGCTGTGACAGATACAAAAAATATGATATTAAAGATGGAAAGGAATTGTGGCAGGATGAAGATAAGAAGGGTTAATCCGATGCTGAAGTCCCTGATATTGGGTATTTGCTTATATGCTATTATTGGTATAGTGCTTATATTGGTTGCTGCTGAGGATAAGTTATATTATCTGATAGGTTTTGGTATCGGTATATTAGTAGCTGTAGTGATGGTTATTAATATGAGTACTACCATAGAAGAAGCCGTGCATATGGGAGAGGATGAAGGGTATAATAGAGGAAGGTTTATGTATGCCGTAAGAACATTAATAGTCATTGTGGTTTTGGTGTTTTTATTGGTTACAGATATAGGAAATCCTATACTTGCAATAATAGGGTTATTTTCATTGAAGTTTTCAGCTTACTTTCAGTTGATTGCGACGAAATTTAAAAAGTAAAGGAGGGTGATATAGTGGGAAATAAAGTCAAGCGTGCTATAAAGCCGGTAGTCATAATCGCCATTGTGGTAGCGGTGCTGTTTGTGATAACAAAGCTGGAGCCGGAAATTGTAGGCGGAAGAAGTGCTGATTTTACAATCAAGAGACTGCAGCCAATAGAGCTGTTTGGGTATACCTTTTATCTTACATCGACTCATATTGCATTGATAATAGTGTCGGTAGTAATTTTGATATTAGCAGTAATTGTTAATAAGAAGGTTATGAAGATGGAAGACGACGAGACTCCGACTGGTCTTGTGAATGTGTTTGAATTGGCAGTAGAAGCCGTGGACAATATGGTAAAAGGCATTATGGGCAGGCATGGAACTAAGTTTAGAAACTATATTGCAACGGTAATGATATTTGCATTGTTATGCAACATATCAGGTCTCTTTGGACTCAGACCACCAACAGCAGATTATGGTGTAACGTTG
This sequence comes from uncultured Roseburia sp., assembly GCA_964457015.1. Classification (GTDB taxonomy): domain Bacteria; phylum Bacillota; class Clostridia; order Lachnospirales; family Lachnospiraceae; genus SVEL01. Next base: position 3,619 of record CAYWDL010000200.1, read on the forward strand.
TCCTTGGGTATGCTTACATTTTTTATAATACATTACAATGGTATTAAAGCAAATGGCATATCACATTTTACAGGCTTATTCAAGCCATTATTATTATCACCTATTAATATCATAGGTGAAATAGCAACGCCGTTGTCTTTGTCATTACGTTTATTTGGTAATATTTTATCAGGTACAGTTATGATGGGGCTTATATACGGATTATTGCCGCCGGCAGTCAAGACAGGTATGCCGGGAGTATTGCATATATACTTTGATTTATTCTCGGGATGCATACAGGCATATGTATTTTGTATGTTAACAATGGTATATGTAACAGATAAGATTGGCGATTAAAAAAGAAAATTTAAAGTTACGATTAGGTAACGGAATGGAGGAAATTATGAATAACATTTCAGGACAGGATTTTATTTATGGTATGTCGGCAGTAGGTGCCGGTTTAGCGATGATAGCAGGTATTGGACCTGGTATTGGACAGGGTCATGCAGCAGGACATGCAGCTGCAGCAGTAGGTA
>CAYWDL010000201.1:0-4102 GCA_964457015.1 uncultured Roseburia sp.
ACCTGACATCTGCTTTTCCTGAGCTTCGATCATCTTCTTAACCATATAACCACCAACAGAACCATTCTGTGCTGATGTTAAGTTACCATTGTAACCATCTGTTAAAGGTACACCAAGTTCGTTTGCAACTTCCATTTTGAATCTGTTCATAGCTGATTTAGCTTCTGGAACATTTGTCTTATTTTTGCTCATTTTTTTAATCCTCCATAATTTGAAATACATTTAAAAGACATTTTTGTAAACTGTGTTTTAACTTTGTTCACTGTTTACATTGATAGTATATGGAGACTTAATTTTATTAAACTAGTAATTTTTACCAGCAGCTATTGCTCCGCCATATGTTCTTGCAAGCCATTTTCCAGCCTGGGATAAATCATCATAGCTCCACCATGTAGTGCTTGTGTTCCAGCTGTTAATCATAGCAGATGCTTCAGCCTTGTTACATAAATTCCACATTACATAGCTTATATTGTTATCATTTAAAAAGCTAATCCATGTATTAGCCTCATTCTCATCTATCCAGCCGTTACCGTCTGCTGAACAAATTCCAAATTCAGAAACAAAAATAGGTAATTTGCTATTTCTTGCTGTTGTAACCTTGTTTCTCATATCTTCTCTATGTGTTGCCGCATAGAAATGAAATGCATACATAATATTGTCATAACCTGTAATTCTGTCATTTGCAACAATATCTACGTCCTGAGACCAATTAGGTGTTCCTACTATGATTATGGCATCCTTATCATTTTCTCGAATAACAGGAATTACCTGCAATGCATAGTTCTTTATTTCAGTCCAGCTTGTACCACCACAAGGCTCGTTGCAGATTTCGTAAATAACATTGTCGTAATCCTTGTATTTTGCTGACATTTCCTTAAAAAACGCAATCGCCTGATCCTTATACTTGTTAGGATTATTATCATTTAATACATGCCAGTCAATAATTACATACATATTATTATCAGTGGCATATTTCACACCATCATTAACCACCTGCTTCAATGCTGCCTGGTCGCCACCTTCACAGTAGCCGGCGTATTCAGCTGTATACAATGCAAGTCTGAATGTATTGGCATTAAGCTGTTCCTTACAGTACTTAACGCTGTCGGCATTTACATATTCAGGGAACCATGAAAGACCATGTGTACTTACACCTTGTAGCTTGGCAACATTTCCATCCTCACCGACCAATATGCCCTCGCTGTTTACTGATAATTTGCCGTATGGAAGACCTGAATTCGAAGTGCTTTGATTATTATTTGTCGTCTGAGCTGTTGTCTGTTGTTCTGTTTCAGGCTCTTTTGTTGTTTCTTCAGTGGTCGTCTCATCAGTAGTATCAGTACTGTCCTTATCTTCCATTAATTCAGCCAACATACTATTATTTTCTTTTAACAAATCATTATTTTCCTTTATTAATCCATTTTTGTCAGCACAGCTTGATGATAACAGAAGCGATAAAACTACTATCACTATAATTGTTACCAAAACAACTGCAGATAAACCAATAATAAGTCGTTTTGCTGATTTATTTTCAAATATTTCCTTAATCATTTGCACCTCCTGATAAACATATTATCATTTGTTAAGCTCATCCAATATTTTGCTGAAATTCATTGAATGTGATGCTTTCAATAAAATTGTATCATCATCCTTCAATATATTCTTGTAATCATTTATAAATGCATCAACAGAATCATAGGTATACATTAAGCCTTTATAACCATTTGCTTTTGCTCCATCATAAATGTTTTTACTTAATTTACCTACATTAACAAGTACATCAATGTCCTTTTCGGCTAAGTAAGCTCCAACCTCTTCATGCATCTTAACTTCATTGACTCCAAGCTCGAACATATCGCCTAAAATAGCAACCCTTCTGCCTGTTGCATGAACAAGAACATCTATTGAAGCCTTCATTGACACAGGATTTGCATTATAGCAATCATCGATAATTGTGTACTTCTTGGTTTTAATAACATTTACTCTGCCACCGACTGTTTTCATATTCATAAGTCCGCTCTTTATGTCATTATCATCAAGACCAAAATGCTTTCCAACTGCATATGCAGCAAGTGCATTTAATACCATATGCTCGCCAGGAATCGGCGTTTCCATATCAAGCTCAATATCGTTATGTAATAATGTGAACTTGCATCCTGTAATACCGTTATTAACGATATCCCTGGCAACGATATCATTACCGTCAGACTTACCATAGAACAATGGTTTAACACCATTTACAATGTCTATAGTCTGTAGCTTTTCGTCATCTCCATTTAGAACAACAAAGGCATCTCTGGCTGAATAGTTAAACATTTCGGTTTTCGCCTTCAATACACCATCAAGGTCGCCCAAAGCCTCTAAATGGCAAGGTCCGATATTAGTCAACACGCATACATCCGGCTTAGCAATCCTGCTCAAAACATTCATTTCGTCAAAATCACTGATACCCATCTCAAGTACAGCTATCTGATGCTCATCACGTATTTTTAGTATTGTAAGCGGTAAACCAATCTCATTATTGTAATTTCCTGCTGTTTTCAAAACCTTGTACTTTTCTCCAAGAACAGCCGCAATAAATTCCTTTGTTGAAGTTTTACCAACACTGCCTGAAATTCCAACAAGCTTTATATTAAGAATACTTCTATAATATGTTGCAAGTGCTCTTAATGCATCTGTTGACGATTCAACCAGTATGTATGGTATATTGCAATCCTCTAAAACCTTCTCACTAAATGCGCATATAGCACCTTTTTCAGTAACATCAGCTATAAAATCATGACCATCAACTCTTTCACCTTTTATACATACAAAAAGATAATCCTTTTCAACCAGTCTGCTGTCGATTGCCACACCCTCAATAGTGCAATTTTCTTTATCTTTATCGCAAAATAATGTACCATTTACAACCTCTGCGATAATTTTCAATGTTAAACCAGTCATTGTTTGCTCCTTATTTTAATGATATTTCAATAAGCTTTTCACACAAAGCATTGTAATTCACGCCAAGTACCGCTGCTTCCTGCGGTAAAAGGCTTGTCGGTGTCATTCCCGGCAATGTATTTGCTTCAAGGCAATAGCAGTTTTCGTCATTATCTGTCAATACGTCAACTCTGCAATACACATCAAGCTTCAATGCTTTTGCCGCTTTTACTGCAGCCTTTTGAATCTTTTTTGTAAGCTCAGGGCTAATCTGTGCAGGACAAACCTCCTTGGTAAGTCCATTATATTTATTTTCGTAGTCATAATTGCCATCGGCTATAATCTCTATTACAGGAAGCGCTTCATAACCGATTACACCAACTGAAAATTCTCTGCCGGAAACCTTTTCTTCCACAACCACTTCGTCTTCGAATTTAAAGCACTGATTTACAGAATCAACAAATTCTGCATAATCATTGGCAAAAAATACACCAATGCTTGAACCGCCACAGCTCGGCTTGATTACAACCGGATACTTAACATCCATCTCATCAGGCTTGCTGTATAAATGATTCTTATTGATTGCATATCCTTTTGCCTGTGGCACATCATATGCTTTAAATATAGCCTTTGTAACGGCCTTACTCATAGCCATGGCGCTTGGAAGGCAATCGCAGCCTGTATATTTAATTCCAAGCAAATCAAAAGTCGCCTGGATTTTTCCATCTTCACCATTATTACCATGAAGACCCAAAAAAACAACATCAGCTTTATCGCAAATTTCCAAAACATTTGGCCCTAAAAATGATTTTCTTGTCTTTTTTAATTTATTAATATCATTTCCACGTGATTTGATATCTGTCAAAGCTTCATCAATATCATAATCATCTATAAAGCCTTCAAAATTCTCCAAACCTAAAAACACATCCAAAAGTATGGCCTTATGTCCGTTTTCTCTTAGTGCTGTACATACTCCTTTGCTGGTAACAAGTGAAACGTCTCTTTCTGTACTTGTACCACCACATAATACAACAATATTCATATTTTCCATAGGATTATTACCTCGCTATATTAATTTATTTCCAACAAAATACAATTATACTACAAATTAAGCTTTATGTGTACCCTGAAATACTCATTTATTTTATGTAATAAAATATCGTACTCTTCTTTTGAAATA
>CAYWDL010000202.1:0-4038 GCA_964457015.1 uncultured Roseburia sp.
CTGAAGGTATTGTAGAGAGTGCATTGGATAAGGTGGAGTTAGTTGAAAATTTGGGATACGACAACATGGTGATAAGTATAAAATCATCAGATGTTATGATGTGTGTAGATGCTCACAAGCTTATTGCCCAAAAGACTAATTATCCGCTACATGTGGGAATAACAGAGGCCGGAACCTTGTATAGTGGTAATATTAAATCAGCTATGGGACTTGGTATGATATTAGGTGAGGGTATAGGTGATACAATAAGGGTATCACTTACAGGTGATCCTATAAACGAGATTAAGTCTGCTAAGCTTATTCTTAGGACACTGGGACTTAGAAAGAATGGTATAACTGTTGTTTCATGTCCTACATGCGGAAGAACCAGAATTGATTTAATAGGGCTTGCTAATAAGGTTGAAAATATGGTGGAAGAGTATGACCATTTGAATATCAAGGTTGCCGTAATGGGCTGTGTAGTAAATGGTCCTGGCGAAGCAAGAGAGGCAGATATAGGTGTTGCAGGTGGAATCGGAGAAGGACTGCTTATTAAAAAGGGCGAGGTAGTTAAGAAGGTTTCAGAGGATAAGCTGTTAGAGACATTGAAAGAAGAACTTGATAATTGGAAGTGAGGTTAAATTATGGGGTGCGAAAAGTTTTTTGATACTTTTCCAGACCTTAAATTAAAGGATGGATTAAAGGATTTATTTGCCATGACAGAGGTTGAAAAAATCTCTATGAACAGGGAAAAAAAGATACTTAATGTCAAGCTTTTAAGTCCCAGATTAATTGAAAAAAAACAACTTAATATAGTTGGATTAGAAATAAAGAAACAGTTACTTAATAATACAGGCCTATTTGTGAAAATAGAGCCTTATTTTAAACTGTCCAGTCAGTACAACCCATACAATCTGTATGAGGCATACAAGCAGAGCATATACGAAGAATTATTGGAGGAGAGCAGACTTCTTGCCAATATTTTTAGCAATGCTGAAATGGAATTTTCAGGGGAAAATATGACCATCATGCTGGAAGAGTATGATGTGGTGGACCATAAGGTTAAGCAGCTGGTTACATTACTCAAGGAGATATTTGAGGTCAGATGTGGGATAAAGGTCAATATTTCTGTTGAATATAAGGAAGCGAAGGGGAATATTGACGATAAGTTTGTCAATGAAGAGGTGTATATAGTTAAGAATATACCAGCTAAGCCTGAAGCTAAATTGTCAGAAGAGAAAAAGGATGGCGAGCCTGAGAAGAAGGAAGAGAAAAAGGAAGATAAGAAAGAAGATAAGAAAGAAGAGAAGAGTACTGCTAAGTTTAATAAGGATAACAAATTCTATAAGAGAGAAAAAACGGAGACAAGAGAAGAAAATCCGGATGTTATCTTTGGAAGAAGCTTTTCGGATGAAACACTTGAGCTAAAAGATGTTAATGATGAGACTGGAGAGGTAGCCATAAGAGGTAAGATTGTGTCCCTTGATATCAGGGCCATTCGTAATGAGAAGTCCATATTGTCGATTATTGTTACAGATTTTACAGATTCAATCAAGGCGAAGATATTTGTAAAAAACGAAGAATTGGAGATGTATACAGGTGATCTTTCAGCAGGTAAGTTTATTCGATTAAAGGGTGTTGCCATGTTTGATAACTTTGAAAGAGAGGTTTCCATAAGCTCAGTAACAGGAATTATGAAGGGAAAGGATTTCAGAGTGTACAGGGAGGACAAGTATCCTGAAAAGAGAGTTGAGCTTCATTGTCATACTAAGATGAGCGATATGGATGGTCTTTCCAGTGCAGGTGACCTTATCGAGCAGGCTATAAGATTTGGTCATAAGGCGTTAGCCATTACGGACCACGGTTGTGTACAGGGATTTACTGATGCACTTCATGCTATGGACAAGATTAAAGGAAAGTATAAGGCAAAGGGTGAGGAGCTGGACTTTAAGGTTATATATGGTGTTGAGGCCTATCTTGTTGATGATATTAAGAGTATTGTTATTAATTCAAAGGGACAGAATATTACAGATACATATGTTGTGTTTGACATTGAAACTACAGGTTTCTCTGCCATGTATGACAGAATCATAGAAATTGGTGCAGTAAAGGTAGAAAAGGGAGAGATAGTGGACAGGTTTAGTGCATTTGTCAATCCACAGATTCCTATACCATACAGAATTGAGCAGCTTACAGGTATAAATGACTCAATGGTTGTTAATGCTGATACTATAGACGTGGTATTACCTAAGTTTATCGAATTTTGTGAAGGTGCCATAATGGTTGCCCACAATGCGGAATTTGATATGAGCTTCATTCTTAAGAATAGTAAAGATTTGGGAATGGAAAAGGAATATACCATAGTTGATACTGTACCATTGGCCAGATTCTTGTTGCCATCAATGGCAAGATATAAGCTGGACAATATCGCGAAGGCACTTGGAATTGTTTTGCAGAATCATCATAGAGCTGTTGATGATGCAGAATGTACAGCGCAGATTTTTGTAAAGTTTATAGAGATGCTTAATGGTATGGATATTCATACTCTTGATGAGCTTAATGACAGCTGTAAGTCGACTCCGGAGCTTGTAAGGAAGCTTCCATCTCATCATGCCATAATACTGGCGAAAAACGAGACTGGTCGAATTAATCTTTACAGGCTTGTATCGATGTCTCATATAGACTATTTTTACAGAACACCACGTATACCAAAGAGTGAGTATTTGAAATACAGTGAAGGGCTTATCATAGGCTCTGCCTGTGAAGCCGGTGAGCTTTACAAGGCGGTATATGAAGGAAAAAGTGATGCGGAAATTGCCAGACTTGTGAATTTCTACGATTATCTTGAGATTCAGCCACTTGGAAATAATATGTTTATGGTTGATAAGGAAGAGACAACTGTAGAGAATCTGATGCACGTTAATAAGAGAATAGTAGAGCTTGGTGAAAGATTTAACAAGCCGGTTGTTGCAACCTGTGACGTACATTTCTTAAATCCTGAGGATTCTATTTATCGTGCCATAATTATGGCCGGCAAGGGCTTTGAGGATGCGGACAAGCAGGCGCCATTGTATCTTAGAACAACAGAGGAAATGCTGGAGGAATTTTCATATCTTGGAAAGGATAAGGCCAAGGAGGTTGTTATTACCAATACAAATCTTATAAACGATATGATTGAGAAAATTTCACCGGTACATCCTGATAAGGCAGCACCTGTAATTCCTAATTCTGACAAGACTTTGAGGGATATTTGTTACAATAAAGCACATTCTATGTATGGAGAGGAATTACCTCCGGTTGTAACTGAAAGACTTGAGAGAGAGCTTAAGTCTATTATTGGAAATGGCTTTGCGGTTATGTATATTATTGCGCAGAAGCTTGTGTGGAAATCAAATGAAGACGGATATCTGGTAGGAAGCCGTGGTTCGGTTGGTTCGTCATTTGTAGCAACTATGGCAGGTATCACGGAGGTTAATCCGTTGGCACCACATTATTATTGTAAGAAATGTCATTACAGTGACTTTGATTCAGATGAGGTTAAGCAATATTCCGGTGGTGCAGGATGTGACATGCCTGACAAGGTGTGTCCAAATTGCGGTGAAATGCTTGTAAAGGACGGATTCGACATTCCATTTGAGACATTCCTTGGCTTCAAGGGAAATAAGGAGCCGGATATCGACCTTAATTTCTCCGGTGAATATCAGGCGAAGGCTCATGAATATACAGAAGTTATTTTTGGTAAGGGACAAACCTTCAGAGCAGGAACAATTGGTACACTGGCTGATAAGACGGCTTTTGTTTATGTAAAAAAATATTTTGAAGAGAGAAATATAGTAAAAAGAACCTGCGAAATGGAACGATTGGCATTGGGCTGTGTTGGAGTTAGAAGAACAACAGGTCAGCATCCGGGAGGAATCATTGTATTGCCATATGGACAGGAAATATACAAATTCACGCCGGTACAGCGTCCTGCTAATGATATGACAACAAAGACTGTAACTACACATTTCGATTATCACTCAATCGACCATAACCTTCTTAAGCTTGATATTTTAGGAC
>CAYWDL010000203.1:0-4026 GCA_964457015.1 uncultured Roseburia sp.
TAAAGAGAATGACTGTAGATAACTTTAAGGCACAGCACAGAGGTGGCAAGGGTATCAAGGGTATGCAGACAATCAATGATGATTTCATTGAAGATTTGCTTATGACTACAACACACCACTACATTATGTTTATTACAAACAGAGGACGTGCTTATAGACTTAAGGCTTATGAGATTCCTGAAGCTGGTCGAACTGCAAGAGGTACAGCTATTATTAACCTTTTACAGCTTGAACCTGGCGAAAAGATTACAGCCATGTTACCAATTAAGGAATATGTAGAAGGTAAATTCCTTGTTATGGCCACAAAGAACGGTATTATCAAGAAAACATCTCTTGACGAATACGAAAATGTAAGAAAGAAAGGTTTACAGGCTATAACATTGCGTGAGGATGATGAGCTTATAGAAGTTAAGACCGCTAAAGAGGATGATGTAGCATTCCTTGTTACAAAGCATGGTAAATGTATAAAGTTTGTTATGGATGATGTCAGAAGAACAGGCAGAACTTCAATTGGTGTAAGAGGTATTAATCTCGATGATGGAGATGAGGTTATAGCAATGCAGCTTGAAAGACAGGGTTCTGAGCTTCTTATCGTATCTGAAAAGGGTATGGGTAAACGTACATCTGTAGATGAATTCAGTATTCAAAAGCGTGGCGGTAAGGGTGTAAAATGTTATAAGATTAACGAAAAGACCGGATATGTGGTAGGCGTTAAAGCTGTAACAGATGGTCAGGAAATTATGATGATAACAAATGAAGGTATAATTATCCAGCTTGAAGTAAGTGAAATATCAACACTTGGAAGAATAACATCTGGTGTTAAGCTTATGGATTTAGATAAGAAGAAGGATATCAGAATCGTAAGCATAGCTAAGGTTAGAGAAAATCCTGAGGGAGCTGGAGATATTTCAGATGATATTATCGAGGCGGAAGAAATATTAGAAGAAACTTCAGAGGAAGAGTAATTAAATGAAAGAAAATTTTAATAAAATAATGCAAAATGGGGGATTTGCAGTTATTGTTGGTGTTATTGCAATGAGTCTGTATTTGTGTGTTATCAGTACAGCACAGAAATGCTCAGCAGATAGTATAGTACCTATTGAAATAAAAATGACAGATGAAGGTAATCTTTATTTGAATTACGTATATGATGATAAGGATGAATTGATGGTTCTCTGGGAAACAGATGGGGGAACCATCAAACCCTTAAATGAAAATGAGGAATTTTCAGAGCAGTATACAGAAAATAATAAATGGTACTATTCATACGGAAAAGTGGCAGATGAATTTGTGTGGGACAGTAATGATGCAGATGGCAATGAATATGAAATTGCAACAGTAAGAGCAATTTTATACGAACCAACCGAAGGGAAAAGCCAATATTTCATAGCTGAAGCTGCAGCAGAGGTTCAGATAACAGTCACTTACAAGGATAATAAGGTTGTTAAAGCTGATGACAGAGTATTTAGTAATCCCGTGAGAAAAGATAGTGATAATAATTGGAGCCAGATATATATTATCAACGAGGGTGAAAATGATATTAACACATATCGCTATAGAACGGGAATGGATATTCCTGACGAAGAATATTTATTTTTAAGGTGGGAAGCAGATGGAGAAATCCTTTGTGAAACTGATATTCATAATGGATTAATTCCAAAATGCGGAGTTTTGAATTCAAACAAGAATAAAGAAAAGCTTGTTCAGATTAATACAATAAGTATATTCAAGGAAAATGAACAGGGAAAAATAGAAGCATTTCTTGTAACTGACAAATATTATGAGCAGGAAGAAGTTGAAGAGACAAACAAAAATAATAAAGCTGAATTAGAATTTAATTAAAAAATGTTCGGTTCAATTTGAACCGAACATTTTTTTAATAATTACTGAAACATTGCTTTAGCAAGAGATTCTAATGTAAAATCTGTGGTATTTATAACATCTTCTGATACCTCAATAAATGGCATATCTTCATTATCTACTAAAACTAATGTATAATCAACATAATAGTTTTCTTCAGGATTCTCATCAAAGCTGTATGTGCTAATAAATACTCTTACTTTACCCTGATTTGTTTCAATTGATGTAGATTCAACAAGTTCATCTCTTGTATAAAATTCTAAATCAGGTTCATATGCTATACCATTCATAAGATCCTCAATCCAGTAATAAGGGTCGCTATCTACTGTAATATCATTGTACATTTCATCATACAATGTAACATAATACTTTGCACTTAAATTTTCCACAACTGAAAATCCATCTGGAATTGTAACAGTAGTAATAACTTCATCACTATAATTATATAAATCAAAAGTATTACCATTTACAACAACGGCATCATCACCTGAGCTATAATCATCATCCCAATCATAATCATCATCCCAGTCATAGTCATCATCAACAGCATCTTCATATTCGCCTTCAAACTTAACAGTTACATCTGAATCATTGTCAAAGTTATAAGTAAACTTTGCAGAGTTACACTTAATTTCAAGGGAAGCTTCAATATCTTCATCAACAGATGTTTCCAAAATATACTTTTCTGCCAAATCAAACATATCATTGAAGCAATCTTTCATATCACTTTCCATATGAGCAACAAATAAATCTGTTGGGTCAATATAGTAGTTAATCTTGAACTTAACAATATCTAAAACATCCTGGAAAGACATATCATCTGTGATTTCCATTTCAAATAACTCATCGAGACTTTCAACGTCCATTGATTCAAGCATATCCTTTACTTCTTCAGTATCCTTAAGAGATGTAAGAAGCTTTGCAGTATCAAGATTCATTGCCAAATCATAGTAATCTTTTCCTTTATATTCAACATATTCCTTAGCCAATGAGAGCTGGTCATTAATAGCCTTCATATATTCTGAATCAGAAGACATATTCATAGCTTCTATCATTTCATCCATATCCATAGGCATATCCATCTCTTCATACAACTCTTCAAGCTGATCTCTTGTAATACCTTCTTCACCGAAAATCTCCTTGATATTACCTATTTCAGTTCTGTATGCAATACCATCATCGCTGGAATATGTATAACTGTAATATGTGCCATCCTCATTTACCAAATAAATATCTGTTTCGATAGATTCAGACTCTTCAGAGATTTCCATGTCAGCTTCAAGACCTACATGGAAGCTCATATTATCGCTGTCGTATTCAACCAAATAAGTAAAATCCATAACTAAGCTTTCGCTTTCTTTTTCACCGTCGGATTCAGCATCCATTGAAATATCTAAATCAAAAGTAGCTTCACCCTTAAAAGAAGAAATGCTCTTCAAGGCATCTTCAAATTCTTCATATGTAATGCAATCATCTTCAAGAGCCTTTTCAAACTTCTCTGTTGATAAAGAAGTAGTTTTAGCATTCATATCTTCCATTAATTTGTCAACAGTAATTTTTACCTTTGCTTTGTCTTCTTTGTCATCATCATCACTTTCCTTTTCTCCACAAGCAACCAGTGAGAAAATCATGGTAGTGATGAGAAGACCACTTGCAAATTTCGCAACAATGTTCTTCAATTTCATTTTTTTCCCTCCATAATGTAGGCAGAGTATCTACCTTATTAATAATAACCAAAAAAGTATTTGGTAAAATGTATTATATCACTTCCTTTGAGTAAATCAATAAAATAATTATAAATTTTTTGAATATCAAATTATAAATTTAAATTGAACCCTTTTTATAAGTATCATTTACTAATAAATACTTTGCAAATTGAAGAAAATTGAAAAAAGTTGTTGACAAAGAAAATATTATTTAGTATAATAACCTTTGCGTCACCTCAAGTGACGGATGCACAATAATTTAATATTGGTAGGAAACTGATTCAGGAGAAATACTCAAGAGGCTGAAGAGGCGCCCCTGCTAAGGGTGTAGGTCGTTCACGCGGCGCGAGGGTTCAAATCCCTCTTTCTCCGTTAAATTTCTAAAAAAAGAAATTTAAAAAAGTTTAAAAAAGTTGTTGACAAAACAAAAACGATGTGCTAAGATATACTGGCTGTCGCA
>CAYWDL010000204.1:0-4010 GCA_964457015.1 uncultured Roseburia sp.
GCCAGCTTTCTGCTGAAATCAAGCTTTCCAAAGCCTGTGGCAGCCATGCAAAATCCTTGTGTGTATTGGTTATACCAAACATTGGCGCATGCATTGGCACTCTTGCCCCTTCAGGAAGCGAGATAATCTCAATAGGAAGATAGCCCAACTTATGTAACTTTTCAATCTTTTCTATCTTATATGCATCCTTGCCAAGTGCAGCATCCATAATTCTCTTGTATTCACCTATTGCTTCATCAAATGATTTTCCAAAGAATTCATCGTTGAAATAGTCAATAAGATATGTCTTTATGAAGCCTTGCAAGCCGAACATTACAACCTTATCCCACCTGTTAACTCGACTCATTCTAGGTGTGAAATATGAAACCGATTTGCTGATGCCCTGTGGCAGCATTTCTGCGTGAACCGCCTTGTAAAAATCTATTAATAACATTGGATTTGTTTTAATCATAATTGCCTCCATTCTAGAGTTCAAACTTTTCTATATTCTCACTCTCTTTGGTAAATATACTGTTTGTCGTGTAAACCTTTTTTATAAGCCCTGATGTAAGGACCTCGCCTTCAAGAATTGTATTTTCGCAGTGGCTTATATACAAGTAAATATCACCGACACCAAGCTCCTTTAGCTTCTTGGCGCTATGATAAAATGTACCCCCGCGACTGCAAATATCATCAATTATAAGAATTGTTTTACCACTCAGGCTAATTCCGTTATCCACTACATCCAGACCCAAAATCTGTCCTGTCTTCCAATCACGCTTCTTGATACCAAATGCATAAGGAAGGTCAAACATATCTGCATATCGCTTCATACTTCCTTCATCCGGGAAAAAGAGCATCAGATTGTCGTCACCTATCCTCTCAATAGCTTCTTCTACATATTTTTGTGGTGTTAATACCTCCACCCTGTCAAGCAATGCCACACTTACATTTGAATGCGGATCCAACACAGTTACCCTGTCAAATCCGAGAGAATTTATGACTTCTGCAAAATATTTTAATGTAAATGTGTCCTCATCACTTTTGCATCTGTCCATTCTCGCATGTGGAATATAAGGCATTATCAGACTTTTCTTAACAGCCTTCTTTGCAAGGCATATGATAGTAAAAAGCTCTGCATCGTTTTCATAAAGCCATGTTATGGTTATATCCAACATATCTATACCTTCTGTTTTTAACAACAATGTTCCATCCGGAAATTGCGATTGATTTATCAAAACGTTGTTAACCCTAATCATTTTTCACCTCTATCTGGCACAGCTTCATAGCCTCCAATGCCGTTTTATGACTTTCAGGTGTCACACATGCCGAGCAGGCTGCATCAACTGAAACTAAAGCCTCTGTAAAGAAAGCCTTCACAAGCATTGCATTTGAGATAACACAGATTCCTGTACATACACCGCAAAGCTCTATTTCAAAACTGCTCTCCTGTTCAAACTCTTCACTAAGATAATTTCCAAGCTGCACACTACCAAAGGTTGGCTTTCTAATCTCAGTCACCTTGCAAGTAGCATTATTAATAGCTTCATCTACGAGAGCATTGAGCTTCCAGCCTTCTGTTTCCTCAATACAGTGTGTCACTGGTAAATTCTTTCCCTCCTGTGTTTCGAGGTAATTCTCCTTATGTGTATCCAATGTGTAGATAATCTCATCTCCATCAAAACTATTAATCTTATCAACCACATTACTTACAACTGCACGACACTGTTCATTTCCCAAAGGGCCATCAATAAAATCATTCTGCATGTCTACAACTACTAATATTTTCTTCATAAAATACCTCTTTTCTGAATTGCCATCTGACACTTCTAAATGTTTATGTTTTTCCTAAAAACAACTTATTATCAAATTGATATTATGTTGTTTTCTATATCATAATATCACTTTGATAATATGTCAAGTATTTTCTCAAAATTATTTATAAAATTTTTCCAAATTACGTTTGAACAGTGACGCTGGCCTTGTCCATCTGTCCTCATAGGTTTCTTGTGTTTCTATAACATAATCGCCCATCTTTCTTCTAAAGTTAGTCAGCTTCACATTCAAAATAATCTCAAATACATTCTGCAACTGAGCCATTGTGAATGACTCAGGCAATAAATCAAATGCCATTAAACCAAATTCAGCCGCATTTTTTCTAAGCTTAAGCATTGCCTTCAATATTATCTTTCCATGATCAAAGGCAATACCATTATTCTCAACAATATCATAGGTAACTCGTTCATGAAAACCTGAAAACTCTTTAACTTCGAGTATTGTTGCACGCAAATTTTCACTATCACTTACCAGATTTATAACATATTCATTTTCAATGCATGCCGAATCCTCGCCAATATCCTTTTTCAATTGCTTCTTTTCAAGGTTAATATCAAACCATTTGGCTTCCCAGGCATCAGTGCCGCCTCTCACCTCATATTTGTGCCCATCAATCAACGCCATAAATGCATGTGAAATTATCCAACCTCGCTTATCTCTTCCTACTTCACCCTCGATTCCCACTACTGATAAATGTGCATCAGTGACTCCTGTCTCTTCCTTAAGCTCTCTCCTTGCAGTTTCTTCTATAGCTTCATTTTTCCTACAAAAGCCTCCAGGCAGTGCCCACATATTCATACAAGGATGCGAACCTCTTCTTATAAGAAGAATCTTAAGCTTTTCCTCAGGCAGCTTCCTATTATTTGCAGACTCCTCCTGCATCACAGAAAAGACCGCTATATCTGTAGCTATGGAAGGCCTGTCATAGTTTTCAATATTATATTGTAGTAAATATTCCTGTTCTGTCATATTCTATTCCTTTTATACAAGTTTTGTTAATTTTCCACTTTCTGCCTTAACAATATTCTTATCCACCTCAAGCCATACATCCAACACCGATGGATTGTATACATTTTCTCCATCAATAGTAAACTGCAACCTCTCAGCCGCCACCATATAATCAACTATCTCAATATTCGTAGCATACCATATGTCGTCCCTGCCACCAATAAATTCACAAAACTCCTCAATCAGCTCCCAGTTATTCTGCTGACCGAATTCATAGCTATGGCCCCAGACATACATCATATACAAATACTGAGTCTTGTATAATTCCACAAATTCCTTGGCACGTTCCATAAGATTTCTATTATGATGGCATGTGGCATTCCAACGAAGATAATCTGTTGGCATAGCAAAATTACCTGTACTTACAACAGTTCTTGAATATTTTATACCAACTGCCGGCAAATATTTAACAATCTCATCTGACAACGAACCATTTGGATAAGACATACCCCTAACCGGATATCCAACTGCGTTTTCAAGAACTCTTCTGTCCTCAATAACCTGCTGCATTACCTGTTCTATAGGACATCTTTGAATCGTCGGATGTAAATATGTATGGCAGGACACCTCATGCCCTTCATACAATTCTTTCCATTCAGACGGTGGAATTCTATCTGCATCCAAACCACCATTAATATGAAATGTTCCTTTTATGCCATATTTATTAAATATTTCAACAAGCTTTCTGTCTTCTATGCGACCATCGTCATAGCTCATTGTCAAGACCTTGTGCTTTCCCCCTGGGAAACAGGTATATATTACCTGTAAATTTTTCTCGTTCATCACAATCCTCCATATAATATCAATCCTCATAGCCTTAATTGTACATAATTATAAAAATTAAGGCAAGTAGAATTTGTTATTCTACTTGCCTACATTTCTAATAGTTTTCTTCTGGTTTTTCTTCCAGCTCATCAATATCATTTACAGGCTTTTTCAAGCCTTCAATAACAATTCCATTCTTCTCGGCATAATCCCACAATGCTGCGTGTATGGCTTCCTCTGCCAAAAGTGAGCAATGCACCTTTACTGGCGGAAGTCCATCCAAAGCTTCCATAACCGCCTTGTTTGTTACCTGCATTGCCTCCTGCACAGTTTTGCCCTTAACAAGCTCTGTAGCCATACTGCTTGTGGCAACTGCCGCGCCGCATCCGAAGGTCTTAAACTTCACATCATTTATAATACCA
>CAYWDL010000205.1:0-3998 GCA_964457015.1 uncultured Roseburia sp.
GCGAATTGAAAATTTAAACAATAAATTAATAATTATAAATTCATTGTTTCTTTTTTTATCACATAATTTTCAAATTTGTATAATATAATATCGACAGTATTTTTTGGAGTTTTTTTATGGCAAATCTTTATGGAAACATTTGTACTTGTACAAGATGTAACGGAGTAGTGCATACTATAAGAAGAGGAGATACATTATACTTACTTAGCAGACATTACAATGTGTCTGTAAATGACATTATGAATGCCAATAGAAATATTAATATTTATAATCTTCGTATTGGTGATGAAATATGTATTCCTGTAAGAAGAACAATGGATGCCCGCATGAATATGGGCAACAATGAAGAAATGCATGAAGAGATGATAGAAGAGATGCGAGAGGAGCTTCGGGAAGAAATTCAGAACGATATGCTCAGTCCTATGAGTTCTGAAAGTATAGAAACAGTAAAGGCAGTTGATAATAGAGAATATGATATGAAAGATATGAAGCTTAAGGAAATGCTTAATATGGATATGACATTTGGCGAATTTGCCAACTTGTTAAAAGAAATTGATAAATAATATGTAATATGTTACAATGAAATTTGTGCAATCAGGGTGATAGTAACCCTGATTTCGCAAATGATTTTTATGGACAAGAAAGGGGATAAAGTAAATCAAATGAAGCTTTTAAATAAATTAGAAAGAAAATTCGGCAAATATGCAATCAATAATCTGACAATGTATCTTATGATAGCATACGCAATCGGGTATGCATTATATTTATTCAATCCAACATTGTATTCATATTTGGAGCTTAATCCGGCACTGGTAATGCAGGGGCAGGTATGGAGATTGTTTACATGGATTTGTACTAATCCGCAGAGTATGGGAATTTTCCTTATATTTATGTTCTTTTTCTATTACTGGATTGGAACAACCTTAGAGCGTAATTGGGGAACATTTAAGTACAACCTTTATATGTTTTCGGGATATTTCTTTATGACAGCGGGAGCAATGCTTATTTATATTGTGACAAATGCATTTGGAAATCCTATTAATATATCTGCAAGTACTTATTATATAAATCTTGCGTCGTTTTTGGCATTTGCCACATTATTTCCTAATGTACAGGTTATGTTTATGATGATAATACCTGTGAAAATTAAGTGGCTGGCCATCTTGGACGGAATTTATATAGCTATAGAGCTCATAAGCTATGCAAGTATGTTGCAGTATTCTAATGTTGAATTATATTTTACTTATGGTGTTACAAGAAATTATCCATGGGCAATGATATTCCAGATTATCATATCATTACTTAATTTCCTGATATTCTTCCTGTGGACAAGAAATTACAGAAGAATATCACCATCAGAGATAAAACGTAAGAAGAAGTTTAAAAAGGAGATACGTAGCACAATGGGGGTTACAAAGCATAAATGTGCTATTTGCGGAAGAACAGATGAGAGCAATCCGGATTTGTCCTTCAGATTCTGTTCAAAATGCGAGGGGAATTATGAATATTGCGAGGATCATTTATTTACACATCAGCATGTGCGAAGAGAGTCATCCAATAATAATTAAAAAATAGGAGACAGGTATGATAAGGTTAAAAAATGTTACAAAGTATTATTCTAGCGGTGATAAAGTCACAATGGCTCTTAACAATATCAATCTGACATTTGATGATGTTGGGTTTGTGGCTATAACCGGAGAAAGTGGTAGTGGTAAGTCAACCTTGCTGAATGTTATCAGTGGTATGGATACCTATGAAGATGGTGAGGTTTATTACGGAGAGCAGGAAACATCATATTTTGATGAGAGTGACTGGGAAAATTACAGAAGAAATAATGTAAGTATAATATATCAGTTATATAATTTGATTGACAGTTATTCCGCATATGATAATATTGCCATGATTCTTAAGATGAACGGTAATATGAGCGACGAGGAGATTGACAAAAGAGTAAAGGAATCCCTTGATAAGGTTGGTATATTGAAGCAGGCACGAAAGAAGGCGTGCCATCTGTCCAGTGGACAGAAGCAAAGACTGGGTATAGCAAGAGCGCTTGCAAAGGATACCAATGTTATTATTGCCGATGAGCCTACCGGAAATCTTGACGTTGAGAACGGAAAGGCGGTAATGAAAATATTACACGAGCTATCCAAGGACAGACTTGTTATCGTGGTTACTCACAATTATGAGCAGGCTGAGGAGTTCTGCGACAGAAAGATAAGACTTTTTGATGGTATGATAGCTGAGGATGTTGCTGTTAATCATGATGATAAAACTCTTGAAGAAGAAAAGTTTCTTTTGAAAGAAGAGGTTGAAAAGCCTGGAACTGTTGTTAAGAAAAGCATATTGCTGGCAGTGAAAAATCTTTTGTCACAGCCCCGTAGAATGTTTTTTAATTTCGTTCTCATTTTATTCTTTGCATTTGCAAGCTTTACTTTTTTGGGAACATTGGCTGGTTCTGTAGATGACACCATGACCAAAAACATTAATACAGATTATTTTAAGAATGTTGATAAAACAAGAATTCTTATAAAGAAAACAGATGGAACTGAGATTACCGACGAGGATATTAAGACTCTTGAGGGCATCAAATATGTTCTTGAGGCGGATATGTATGATAATTCCGCAGATGTAAGCTATCATTATCAGGCAAATAAGGATTATGTTGCAGGAATTGAGTATAAAAAGACTTTGGACCAGAATGAAAAGGTAGTTGAATTCCTTAAAAGTGATAAGTTTGTTAAGTCTTCATATTGTATTGATGAAGAGGATTTGGCCTACGGAAGATTGCCGGAGGCATATGATGAGATTGTAATATATGCTGCAGATGACGAGAAGCTCAATAAGGAAATGGAGATTTATTTTAGCAGCTCTGATTGGGGCAGATATGATTTTACATATTTAAATGCAAAGATTGTTGGTATTCTGAAAGAAGAGACGGAACAGATATATTTTTCTAAAGAATTAGTATATGGATTGAATACTAACCTGAATAATCTTAAAGTATCCCTTGATATTGTTATGAAAAGAACCAATGCCTCAATGGGAGATTATGAATTTGAGGATGAGGATACATTAAAGGGATATCTTGTTATTAATGATGATTTGGCAGATAATGAGGTAAGGATAAGTCAGAATTATTTTTACAGGCTGTATCATGGTGCTGATGAAAATATTACGGAATCATATAATGAAGACGCGTATATGGTTTCCATAAGAACAGTTAATTATATTGAATCAATATATGATACCAGAGAACTTGATTTGAAGCTGTCACAGGCAGGTTCGGGAAGCTCTCAGGGAATTTTTGAAGTTAATACAAATACATATAATGCCATTATTTCAAAGGAAACATATAATCAGTGTAGTATTTATATTGATGATTATGCATATATGGATAGAGTTTTGAAGTCGTTGTATGAATATGGCTTCGAGGGTGTAAGTGTATTTAAGCTCAGCGCTTTGGAATATAATGATGAATTACTTGCTGAGAGAATGAGAACATTGCTTTTGACAGGCGTTGCGCTTGTGGTTGTATTTATTCTTTCGATATTTGTAATTTTTGCAATGCTTAGAATGAAGACCAAGGACTTGTTGATATTGAAGGGACTTGGTGTAAAGAAGAACATTATAAATGGTTCAAATTATATATACAATATGATTTTGGCCGTTGTGGCGGTGCTTGTGACAGGAATATCAGTATTTATCATGGCTGATATGGGTGTTGAAGTTATAAAAAATAGCACGAAATATATGACAGTAACATATTTGTTGATTTGGATTGCAGTGTGTTCGTTAGTAAGTATGTTATCAGCTAAGCTGTTTAACAAATCATTGAAGAAAAAATACAATTAATGTGATTGGGAAAGGGAAATCATATGATAAAAATAGAGAAACTTGATAAATATTATAACAAAGGAAAATCAAATGAGGTTCATGTTATCAATGAAACAGATTTACAGTTTGACGATACAGGACTGGTGTGTATATTAGGTGAA
>CAYWDL010000206.1:0-3940 GCA_964457015.1 uncultured Roseburia sp.
TATCAACAGCTTCCATCATATCATCAAACTGTGGGAATCTTTCTCTTCCACCATAATAATCATATACAATTCTTGCACATGATGGCGCAATTCTACTTTCACCCTTGTATTTTCCTTCAAGCTGATTTCTTTCAAATTCACTTGAATGATGGTCAAACCAAAGACCACATCCTTCTACATATGGAACATTTGCAAGACAGTCGTCCTCATTAACCTCTATAAGTCCATCCTGTAAATCCTTTGGATGAGCGAACTTCCAATGGTCAATCACTCCTGCTTCCTTCAACAATGCACCACATGCCAAACCATCAAAGTCTGATCTTGTCACTAATCTCATTTGTTACACCTCACTAAAAAAAATTCTATCTATAATTATACTAGTAAATGCAATATTTTTCAAGAAAATATTTATCACTTCAATTTGACATTATAGTATTTTAGGAGTAAAATTTTTAATCATTATAATTTTTTGTATGCAAACGGAGGAAAAATATGTATTCATATATAGATGGACACACGAAATTAACCGGTCTTCTTGGAAGTCCTGTATCCCACAGCATTTCACCACTTATGCACAACGAGGCCTTCAGACAGTTAGGGCTTAATTATGTGTATCTTTGTTTTGATGTTGATACATCAAACTTAAAAACAGCTCTCGAGGGCTTAAGGCAGCTTGGGGTTGCAGGCTTTAACTGTACATATCCGGATAAGGTTGAAATGTATAAGCTGGCTGATGAATTATCTCCTGCTGCACAGATGATGGAGGCTGTTAATACAGTTGTAAATGTTGATGGAAAATTTGTAGGACACAATACCGACGGTATTGGCTATATGCAATCAGTAAAGGACGCCGGATATAATATATGTGGCAAGCAAATGACCTTACTCGGTGCCGGTGGCGCTTCCACTTCAATCGCTGTTCAGGCCGCCATTGACGGTGTAAAAACATTAAATATATTTGCACGAAGGTCAGCAAGCTGGTCTCGCGCAGAAGCATTGGTTGAAAGAATTAAAACGAATACCTCCTGCGATGTCCATTTATTCGATATTGCAGACAAGGCTGTTTTAAAGGAAAGCATCCAAGCTAGTGCCATTCTCACAAACGGAACAAACTTTGGAATGGCTCCAAATGTTGAAGACAGCATTATTACCGATTTGGATATGTTCCACAAGGACCTCATCGTTTCAGACATTATTTATAATCCTAGGGAAACCAAGCTTATGAGCCTTGCAAGACAGGTAACCCCTCATGTTTTCAATGGTTTGTATATGCTTTTATATCAAGGCAGTGAAGCTTTTAAGCTTTGGACCGGTAAAGAAATGCCTGTAAATATAATTAAAGAAAAATATTTTAAATAAGAATGTCCAATTACATAAAAATAGAGTTTGCTTCGCAAACTCTTCGCGCCCGAGCGGAATTGCAACGCAATTATTCTCCTCTCCGCGAGGTGCGCATCCTGCGGAGCACTTTTTTATATAATAGGAAATTTCGAAGGAATTTCCTATTATATAAAAGAGCGGATGTGAAAACAATAATCACATCCGCTTTATTTTTAATTATATACAAAGTCTGACAACAACCACTGGTCTCCTGATTTAACAAATATCATTGTCATATCATTTTCAGTCACTTCTTTGTCTGTGTAATAGCCTTTGAAGTATACCTCAAACACATATTCAACTCTACAGCTGAAGCAGTCCTCACCATATTTTCTAAACTCAGAAAACTCCCTGGAAATCATCTCCATTCCTGATATATACTCACTTGGATAGAAGTATGTTGTACTCAGGTCAAGATTTTCTTCCATATACGAGTCATCTAACACGTAGTTATACAATGACCAGCCTGAGTTGGCAAAGAACTTTGCATAAAGCTCGTTTACAGTTTCTACATAAGTCTGAACCTCGGTCTGAAGATTATCATTATTCTCCCAACCAAATTCATACACAGCTTCATTCATATTACATACCAGTTCTTTTCCATTTGCATCTGTAGCTTTAACCTCATGTTCACCCAAAATCTTGTCAACCTTATATTTCACATAGGTAGGCGCTGATTCTGTATACTTTTTAATCTTATCATAATTTTCAGCCGGAATATCCTCTTCCGTAATATAATCAGCTGTCAATGTCACACCATCAACAACTACTGTCGTATCAGACAAAGCCTGAATCTCAATATAATGTGTTTCCGGTGTACACATAGAAAAATCGTATCCCTTCAATTTCCACGTTGTATAGCCGTATTCATCCTCACCATTTTCTTCAAAATACACCTTTGCAATGGTTGTACTTCCATTTTTAATCTCGTAAACCGGATTCTTATCTGTATTTTCCATCGCTTCCTTATATTCTATATCTTCTGTAATATAGCCTGTTATATAATCCACAAGCACTTCTCTTGAAACAAATGCCTTATCTACATCTGCTACTTCATAATCAAAATATTCTTCTACCGTTTCTTTGCCAAATTTCTCAAATTCAGCATCCATATAATTATATGGCATAGCCTTTTCATAGGCTTCTATAAAGCCCCAAAACCACGCTATCCCTCCTGCCACCACAGCAATTAGTATAACCGCATAAATACTTGTACCAATTAAAAACTTATGTTTCTTCATCCTTACACCTCCGGGCACTTTGCTACTTTACAAGGAAACCTGTTGGGCACTTTCTAGGACCCGATGGTGAATATGGTTTATTAATAACCTCTCCCTCGTATACCATCTGTGTCGAAGTACCTCCATCCATACAGGATGCATTAACTGCACCATATTCAAGCATAATGTATGCCATTTCCTTAAATGTTGCACCTATACTTTGAGCCTGTCTTCCGTCAATTACCAACAAAAGCACCGCTCCATCCGCTCTCTGTCCTATAGCTGTTCTTGGATTCTTACCACCACCATAAACCGATGTATCCGGTACTGTAAGCGGTTCGCCATTTAATACAAGAAAAGGACCTGTGGTATGAATTGTGTGAACCGCATCTCTCATACCCATATCCAATGCTTCCTTAAGAGTCATCTTGCCTATTACTAATTTATTATCGTTTGTAAAACCTGTTAAATTATATACCGTATTCATATCTCCCGACTTTACTTCTCCCTGAGATATAACGCCTCCAACCGGCATACCTGAATATGCATAGCTACCCATATCAACAAATTCACCGCCATTGATACCACCAACAGCATCATACAACTCACAAATATCCGCAACAACCATACCATTTCCTTCATAGAACTGTGGAATAGTTCCAACAAATACTCTCGATGGATCCTTTACAATCATCAGCTTGCCTCTATATGTTTCTCCGACAACATCAACAATCTCTATGTCCGGTGTGTTATCATCAGTTTCACCCGGTTCCGGAATAACAACTATATCAACATCCGATACCGTTCCTTCCGGAATCTCCTGCATAAGATTCTTTTCTATAATCCTTTGAACTTCCTCATCCGGCATATAAAGACCTGGAACCCACTTCATAGCACTTGTTTCATTAAGCGCACACACAAACTGATTTTTAGCAGTTTCTGATGGTCCCTTTGCCAAAACATATCCAACTCCGTATACCCCTGCAACAAGAATTACTAACGTTATCAATATTACCGTAAGAATTCTTCCTACAATTTTCAAAACCTTTTTTACTTTAGTACCCTTCTTTTTTTCCATTGTTTTACCTTTCTTCTATTATCTTTTGCCAACCTTTCCATAATCAGGAAGGGTTTTCGCATTAACTTTAGTTCCTTATGCATCCTACCAAGTATTTTTACATAAAAGGAAGTTCCAAAGTGATTTCCTTTTATGTAAAAAAGCGCCGTAGCCGGCGCTTTTGAGCTAGCACAACTAACTCTCTACGAAGTGCAGTCAAAGGGACTTGAACCCTCACTCCGTTAAGAACATGAACCTGAATCATGCGCGTCTGCCAATTCCG
>CAYWDL010000207.1:0-3899 GCA_964457015.1 uncultured Roseburia sp.
ACAGAAGAAATTTCAAGGATACCGGAAGAAATCATAGAAACGCCGACAGAAGAGCCAGTATCTAAGGAACAGCCGGAAGAAAGTGCAGATACGGAAGATATAGCAGAATTAGTAAATATAAATGCAGGCAGGTATGCATTTGCGAAGTTAAAACCGTCCGAACAGGCGGTTTATGTGGAGATTTTTAATTCGCTGCTCAATTTTGAAGACGCTACCCGGCTATCGACAATGGATGCAGCAGTTATTGATAAAGCTTTTAATTGTGTAATGTTGGATCATCCGGAGATTTTTTATATCGATGGATACAAATACACGGAATATACCAGTAATGATAAGCTGGAGAAGATTGTGTTTACTGGCAACTATCTATATGAAAAAACAGAAAAAGAACGCCGGTTATTAGAAATTGAAGAAGCTGCTGCTGATATTCTGAGTAATGTTCCGGATACAGAGGATGAATATGAAATTGTAAAATATCTATATGATACGTTGATTGAACAGACGGAATATGATATTTATGCGGTGGACAATCAGAATATATGCTCCGTCTTACTGAATGGCAGGAGTGTATGTCAAGGTTATGCCAAAGCCCTGCAATATCTTTTACAGAAAGTAGATATCGAATGCGTGTTGGTATTGGGTAAGGTGACAGGAGGCGAAGGACATGCATGGAATCTGGTTTCTGTGAATGGCGAGTGGTATTATCTGGATGCGACGTGGGGAGATGCATTCTATTTATTTGGAGAGGATATGGATGCTGTATCCAATGCGAAAGTCGGACTGATTAATTATGATTATTTGTGTGTAACGACAAGGCAGATTGAGAAGACACATAGTATCAATATGCCAATTGTATTGCCGGAATGTACTTCCATGACGGACAATTATTATGTAAGGGAAGGGTTATATTTTACTTCGTTTGCAGAAGAAGACATTAGAAAAATATTCGAGCAGGCTGTGATGAAGGATGAAGAAACAGTTACCATCAA
Organism: uncultured Roseburia sp.; assembly: GCA_964457015.1. Lineage (GTDB taxonomy): Bacteria > Bacillota > Clostridia > Lachnospirales > Lachnospiraceae > SVEL01. The sequence continues at coordinate 990 of CAYWDL010000207.1, forward strand.
GTGCAGCGATTTAACGGTGTATGAGGAAATGTCCAGAATATTACTGGATGAACAGAAAATCTTCGAATATCTTTCTACGGATGATCCGGTTGCTTATACGGATAATAAGGAGCAGTGCAGTCTGACATTCTGGTTATAGAATGGATGCTTTCAGGTTTCTTTTTATAGCTAACTACTAGGCAAAATAATTTAAGAATGATATAATAGATAAAATATTGGGAATGTGAAAAACTATTCAGGAGGGTTTTCATGGAAAGAAATACTTATGTATTAGAAGGTAATGATAATATTGGTTCTGTTCAGATTGCAGATGATGTAATCGCTGTAATCGCAGGTCTTGCAGCAACAGAAGTTGATGGTGTATCTGCTATGGCAGGTAATATTACAAATGAATTGATGACTAAGGTTGGAGTTAAGAATCTTATTAAGGGTGTAAAGGTTGATATTATCGGACAGAATGTGACAATCGATTTGGCTCTTATGTTAGAATATGGTTATAATATTCCGACTACATGCAGTAAAGTACAGGAAAGAGTAAAATCTACAATTGAGAACATGACAGGGTTGAATGTTACAGATGTGAATATCCGTATTGCAAGTGTAGATATGAACAAACAGAAGTAGGATAATGACACAACAGGTAAGAGGACAGATGAGTAGAAGAGTTTTGCGTGAACAGCTTTTTAAGTTGTTGTTTCGTATTGAATTTAATGATCATGAAGAAATGAAGGAGCAGTGTGCGTTCTTTTTTGATGATATTGATAATCCCATTGAAGAAAAGGATATGGAAATCATTCAGAAAAAATTTGATCTGATTATGGAGAAGCTTTCTGAGATTGATGGAAAGATCAATGAAAAGGCAAAGGGATGGACAACGGAGCGTATGGCAAAAGTGGATTTGACCATTATCCGCCTTGCAGTTTATGAGATATTATTTGATGAAGATGTGCCGACCGGTGTTGCAATTAACGAAGCGGTTGAACTTGCTAAGAAATTTGGACAGGATGAATCTTATAGCTTTGTAAACGGTGTTTTGGCAAGATTTGCATCATAAAGTGGAGAAGAGAATGCAGAATGTATATTCAGTTGCTCAGGTAAATACATATATCAAGAATATGTTTTCTCAGGATTATATGTTACGTTCCATTAGTGTCAGAGGAGAGGTGAGCAACTGTAAGTATCATTCGTTTGGTCATATTTATTTTACGTTGAAGGATAAGCTTGGTGTGATTTCGTGCGTAATGTTCGCCGGAAATCGTGGAGGCTTATCTTTTCCTTTAAAAGAGGGAATGCAGGTCGTAGTATCCGGTAATATTGATGTATATGAACGGGATGGAAAGTACCAGTTATATGCCAAAAAAATCACACTGGATGGTATCGGACAGTTATATGAACGATTTGAGGCATTAAAAAGAGAACTGGAAGAGAGAGGGCTGTTTGCCAGGGAATATAAGCAGCCTATTCCAGCGCATATAAAGACATTAGGAGTGGTAACGGCTAAGACAGGAGCTGCAGTAAGGGATATCATTAACATTGCAAGACGCCGTAATCCTTATGTACAGATTATTTTATATCCGGCAATCGTACAGGGTGAATATGCTGTGCAGAGCATTGTAAACGGAATCCACGCATTGGAAGCAATCGGTGTAGATGTAATGATTGTAGGACGAGGCGGTGGATCGATAGAGGATTTATGGGCTTTTAATGAGGAAGCAGTGGCGCAGGCAGTATTTGATTGCAGTGTACCGATTATATCCGCAGTTGGACATGAAACAGATACCACAATTATTGATTATGTAGCAGACCTTCGGGCACCAACTCCTTCGGCAGCCGCAGAGCTGGCAGTTTCGGATGTTACTTTATTAGAAGAAACATTGGAGGGAGCAAAAGAGCGCCTTAATAACAGCATGAGCCGGTTGATAGAAAGACATCGTCTGTTAGTGTCCCATGAGATGATGCGTCTTAAGCAGGGCAGTCCTCAGAGTAAGATACAGGCTCTGCGGTTTAGTACAATTCGCTCCCAAGAGATGCTGCAATACCAGATGGAACAGAAATTGCAGGAATATCATAGAAAATTAGCTGTATATATTGAGAAGTTAAAGGGTGTTTCTCCTCTTGATAAGCTGAATCAGGGATTTTCCTATGTGGCAGATGAACGTGGAAAAACAGTAAATTCGATACACATGGTAAAACCGGGCGATATTTTGATGATTCATGTAAAAAATGGAAAAATAGCAGCTGCAGCTACAGAAATTATAGAAGCAGATTCTGCAAGGGAGGATTAATGGATGGAATCAAAAAAAGAAGAGCGTACTTTGCAGGATATGCTGCAAACCTTGGATGATGCGATAAGACAGTTAGAGTCCGAGGATATTTCATTAGAAGATTCTTTTTTAGTATACGAACATGGAATGAAACTGATTAAAGAATGTAATGAAAAAATAGATCGAGTGGAAAAAAAGGTTCTTGAATTGAATGCAGAGGGCACATTGCAGGAGATGGAATAGGAGTTATATTCCAGAGGGTGAGGAAAGTATGTTCAAACAAATGAGAGATGAGAAAATTGCACATATTGAAAATGTGTTACAGGAATATCTTCCAAAGGAGGAAGGATATGCGGCGAAGGTAATGGAAGCTATGAATTATAGTGTTCTTGCAGGCGGTAAGCGTCTTCGCCCTATGTTGATGGAAGAAACTTATAAGATGTTTGGCGGAAGTGGAAGAGAAATCGAGCCGTTTATGGCAGCACAGGAGATGATTCATACATATTCTCTGGTGCATGATGATCTGCCTTGCATGGACAACGATGAATATAGAAGAGGCCGTAAAACAACCCATGCGGTATATGGAGAAGGTATGGCGGTTTTGGCAGGGGATGCCCTTTTGAATTTTGCATTTGAAACAGCCTGC
>CAYWDL010000208.1:0-3867 GCA_964457015.1 uncultured Roseburia sp.
ACTACACTTACAGAAGCAGGCTATGTTGGTGAGGACGTTGAAAATATTCTTTTGAAGGTTATTCAGGCTGCTGATAATGATGTTTCAAGAGCTGAGTACGGTATTATTTATATCGATGAGATTGATAAGATTACAAAGAAGGCTGAAAATGTTTCCATAACAAGAGACGTGTCAGGCGAAGGCGTTCAGCAGGCGTTGTTGAAGATTCTTGAAGGTACTGTTGCGTCAGTTCCACCACAGGGAGGAAGAAAGCATCCGCAGCAGGAGCTAATTCCAATTGATACTAAGAACATTTTGTTTATTTGTGGTGGTGCTTTTGATGGTCTTAATAAGATTATTGAGAGTAGAACAGATAAAAAGTCAATTGGTTTTAACTCTACAGTTATTGGAAAGAGTGAAAAAGACGAGAATGAGACATTGCGTCAGGTAATGCCGCAGGACCTTGTGAAGTTTGGTCTTATTCCGGAGTTTATCGGTCGTGTGCCGGTTACAGTTACATTGGATAAGCTGACAAAGGAAGATATGATTAGAATTTTAAAGGAGCCAAAAAATGCGTTGGTTAAGCAATATCAGGCATTGATTGGTATTGATGGCGTTGAGGTTGAATTTACGGATGAGGCCATCGAGGCTGTTGCTGAGAAGTCATTTAAGCGTAAGACTGGTGCAAGAGGGCTTAGAGCGATTATGGAAGAGGCATTGATGGACATTATGTATGAGGTGCCTTCGGAAGATAATGTTGAAAAGTGTATTATTACTAAGGATTGCGTGGAAAATGGTGCAAAGCCTGAAATAATATATGCTGAAGAAAAGAAAAATAAGAAGAAATAATTATTTGAAAGCGCTGCCGCGTGCAGCGCTTCTTAATATAGTAGGAAAAACTCTATTTTTTAGGAAATTAAAGGTGGAATTTAGATTATGAGTAAAGTATTAAATAATATTCCAATTATAATTTTAAAAGAGACGACTATATTGCCGGGTGTTATGGTTCATTTTGATGTTGCTGAAAATAAGTCTAAGTTAACATTGGATTCTGCTATGAATTCAGGACAAAAGCTTTTACTCCTTACGGAGGGGAATCATGATAAGGCAGAATTAGCCGAGGATTGCGTGGAAAAGCGTGGATTGTATGTAAATATAAGACAGATTGCGAAGCTTCCAAATGGTAATATGAGAGTATTGGTCAGTGAAGGTATTCGTGCAGATTTTGAAAAGTTTAATCAGACAAAGCCTTACATAACAGGAGAAGCGAAGATTACTGATTTTAGTTACGCAATTTCTAAGCCGGAATATATAGCGTCAATGAGAATTATGAAAAAGCTTATTGGTGACTATGCTTTGGTTAATGAGAAATTTAAGGAGGGCGCATCAAAGGAATTGATGAAGCTTCCGCATCTTGATGCCTTGTTGCACCAGACTGCAATATATATTCCAACCAATAACATAGATAAGCAGAACATACTTAATGCCAACAGCATTACGGAGGAGTTCGAAATAATTTCAAAGATACTATATCAGGAGATTGATATAGCCAAAGTGAAAAATGATATTATGGTGAAGGTTCGCGAAAAGCTTGAAAAAAATCAGAAGGAATATGTTTTGCGCGAACAGATTAAAACTATCAGAGAAGAGCTTGGCGAGACCGGTGCTTCAGAAGCAGACAGAATGCGTGGCGAGCTTGAAAGGTTGAATGCCGGTGATGAGGTTAAGGATAAAATTGCAAAAGAGATTAATCATATGCAGTCAGTATCAGGAAGCTCCTCAGAATATAATGTTGTAAGAAGTTATATTGAGACACTTCTGGCAATGCCTTGGAATAATGTCAGCGAGGATAGAGAAGATATCGCTAAGGCTCAGGAAATTCTTGATAGGGATCATTATGGATTGCAGAAGGTCAAGGAGCGAATTGTTGAATTTCTGGCGGTAAAGATGATGACTAAGGGCGGAGGAAAGGGAACAATAATGTGCCTTGTGGGCCCGCCTGGAACAGGTAAGACATCTATCGCAAGGTCAGTGGCAGAAAGTCTTAATAAGAAATATGTGAGAATATGTCTTGGTGGTGTCAAGGATGAGTCTGAGATAAGAGGACACAGAAAGACTTATGTGGGTGCCATGCCGGGGAGAATTGCGACTGCATTAAAGCAGGTAAAGGTAAGCAATCCATTGATGCTCTTAGATGAGATTGACAAGCTTGGCAATAGTCACAAGGGTGATCCTGCAAGTGCTATGCTTGAGGTTCTTGACAGTGAGCAGAATAGTGGGTTTAGAGACAATTATATAGAAGTGCCAATTGATTTGTCTAAGGTGTTTTTTATTGCGACAGCTAATGACGCCAGTCTCATACCAAAGCCGTTGCTGGATAGAATGGAAATAATTGATGTTTCGTCTTATACTGCTATTGAGAAGTATCATATCGCAAAGGATTATCTTGTAGATAAGCAACGCAAGGAAAATGGTTTAAAGAAGAAGCAGTTGTCAATAAGCAAAAAAGGCTTGGAGAGTATTATTGCAAATTACACAAGAGAAGCCGGAGTCAGAAAGCTTGAGCAGAAGATTGGTAAAATCTGCAGAAAAACAGTGAGACAGATTCTGGAAGGAGAAGTTACATCTGTAAAGATTACAGATAAGAATCTTGAAGAATATCTTGGCAAGCCATTGCATAAGGAAGATAAGCTTCGTAAAAAGAGCGAGATTGGTTTGGTTCGCGGACTTGCATGGACCAGTGTTGGAGGAACGACTCTTGACATAGAAGTGGCTACTATGAATGGTAAGGGAAAGGTGGAACTTACAGGAAAGCTTGGAGATGTTATGAAGGAGTCGGCTTCGGCAGCAATCACATTTGTTCGCTCTATTGCAGATGAATATGATGTGGCAGAGGATTATTTTGAAAAGCATGATATTCACATACATGTGCCGGAGGGGGCTACGCCTAAGGACGGTCCGTCAGCAGGTATAACAATTGCGTTGGCGGTGTTATCGGCTGTGACTAAGCTTCCTGTTAGAGGTGATGTGGCAATGACCGGAGAAATCACGCTTCGTGGAAGAGTGTTGCCGATAGGTGGTCTTCGTGAAAAATTGCTTGCAGCAAAGCAGGCAGGTGCAAAGACAGTGTTTGTTCCAAAACAGAATGTAAGTGATGTGGCAGAGGTGGACGAAGAGATAAAAGAAGGATTAGAGATAATCTTTGTGGAGAAAATGAAGGAAGTCATTGATGCTGCATTGGTGAAGTAAAAGGCATTCCTTAAAATGGCTTGGGGAATTGGAGGATTATTATGGTAATAAAAAGTTTAAGTTTGGAAACAGTTTGTGGCATAACAAGTAAATTGCCTGAGAATGATAAGCCGGAGATTGCATTTGCGGGAAAGTCAAATGTTGGTAAATCTTCTCTTATAAATGCGCTTATGAATAGAAAATCATTTGCAAGAACATCATCTCAGCCGGGAAAGACCCAGACCATTAATTTTTACAATATTAATGATGCAATGTATTGTGTGGATTTACCTGGATATGGATTTGCCAAGGTTTCAAAGGAAGTCCAGGAGAAATGGGGAAAAATGATTGAAAATTATCTCCACAGGTCGAAAATGCTTAAGGCAGTATTTCTTCTTATTGATATCAGACATGAGCCGGGTGCAAATGACAGAAATATGTATCAGTGGATACTGGCTAATGGATATGAGCCGATTATTATAGCAACAAAGCTTGATAAGATTAGCAAGGGTCAGGTTCAAAAGCATGTTAAAATTATAAAGCAGTCACTAAATGTTACTCCAAACACCATCGTTATACCATTTTCAGCAACTACTAAGCAGGGTAGGGATGAAATATGGGAGCTTATTGACAGTCTGGTGGAGGAGAATTAAAAAAACG
>CAYWDL010000209.1:0-3831 GCA_964457015.1 uncultured Roseburia sp.
GTTGGCATTCTTTTTCACCTCCTGATTAGAAATATGTTACAATCTTTTATCTTACGTACAAAAGAGCGCAAAAAGAGAGCGGTCTTACGCACGCTATTCGATTATAATAAGCATTTAAGAAGTTGTCAAGCAAATTTTTCTAAAATATTACGCATTTTATAATAGTTTTTAGTGTTTAAAAAAAAAGAAAAATGTAGTACACTTACATTAGATAAATTGAAAGGTCGGAAATTATATGAATAAATTTATTGAAAAAATAAACAAAAAAGAGAATGCCATTATGGTAATATGCATATTTATTATATTTGCGTGCATCGTATTTTTCTTTGTAACATTTTCAAAGGAGATAAACGAAAATGATTTTGTATATGCCAGCAATCTTGAAGAGGAGGTAATAAGCATAGCCTCTAACGATAATGACTTCATATCCGTGAAGCTAAAAGATTTTTCCTACTATATTATAGTGTCAGAATCCAATACACAAAATCAGGCTTTTTTCTTAAACGAGGATGATGCCCTGAATTTTTGGGAATTGAAGACTTCTCCTGTGGATAACGTTCATTCACAAGTCAAGGAATTATGCATTGAAACATGCACAAAGGACCATATACTTTATATGGAAGCTATAAAAAACAATCTCTCTCTAACCGATGATGAGGAAGCATATTTAGAAGACACGTCTTACGAGATTTACTCCAGCTTAACCGGTGAACAGGTTGATGTAACAGATATTGGATTAAACGACATTGTCAATACCCAAAAGAAAATCTTTCTTGCCGAAAAGTACATTTTATGGATGATTGATAACAATACTATTTCATCGAGAAGTGAACTTTCCTGCGACGGCGCGTATTATTTGGAAGTAATTAAACCACAATATACTGTAGAAGAAAATGATGATATATTAAACGAACTTTTATTTGGCACCATAACAGTAAACACTCATCTTAAGGAGGATTAATATGAAACTAAAAAAATGTTTATTTTTAGCGGTGGGAATATTTCTATATTCTTTTTCAGTTAGCAACATTTTAAATCCAAACAATCTGGCTCCCGGCGGAATCACCGGTATTTCAGTTATATTGAATCATTTTACAGGTTTGCCCCTGGGTGTGCTGATTTTCGCATTCAATACACCTCTGATTATAATTGGTTTAAAGGTCTTTGGACTACGTGAAATGCTTCCTACCTTCATCACTGTATTCTCCTGTTCAACAGTGATGGATGTGATTTCCGGATTTGAACCTGTCATTACTGATGTTTTTTTAGCTTCTATTTATGGCGCCATCATACATGCAATAGGTTTAGGGCTTATACTCAGATGCGGCTCCACAACAGGCGGCAGCGATATTATTGTAAAGCTTTTAAAGCTTAAGTTTCCATATATGGAGACAGGAAAGCTTTTTCTTATATTAGATGCGATTGTTGTCACCATATCTGCCCTGGCCTTTAAAGACCTTACAGTAGCCCTTTATGCAGGTATTACAATATTTCTTTCCAGTATTATACTGGATAAGATTTTATATGGTACAGACGGTGCCAAAATGCTTTATATCATTTCTAACCAATCCAATGCCATAGCCGAGGATTTTCTCCACGAGCTCAATGTTGGCGTCACATATCTTCACGCCATCGGTGCTTACAGAAATGATGAAAAGCGCGTTATAATGTGCGTCATGAAGAAAACCACTTTGCCTAAGGCTCGTGAAATCGTTAAAAAGTATGATTCCAATGCATTTATGATTATTGGAAGTGCCAACGAAATTCTTGGCGAGGGCTTCAAATCCCACCATTCAAAATTATTGTAGACTAATCCTTTAAAATATATTATAATAAGTTATATTATTGTTCGTGGAGGTGTAACAATTGCTTTATTTAAAGACTGATGAACTTAAATTGGGTATGCGTTTAGCTAAGCCAGTATACAATTCAGCCGGAGTTTTACTTTATAACAGAAATACGATGATTAATGAGAGAGTTCTCGAGCAGATTAACACGCTCAATCTCTATGGATTATATGTTTTAGAGCCAGCGGAGCCATTACCGCCAATCAACGATGAGGAAGTTGAATTCGAGCGTTTCCAGACAGTTTCTTGTACTATGTTGCAGGAAATATTTGATGTTGCGCTTCACAATCACCAATCTAAGCAGGCCGAGGCTCTGTGTATGGAGATTATGAAACGTTATGGCGGACTTGGCAGAAAGATTGTTTTTATGCAAAACATACGTGGTCCTCAGGATTTCGTGTACAAGCACTGCTTAAATGTTGCCATTTTAGCAACACTTATCTGTAACAATCTTGGTATTGACAGAAAAGAAGTTTTTTACCTGATTAATGCCAGTTTTTATCACGACATAGGTAAGATTCTTGCTCCCAATGAATTAATCAATAAGTCCGGCAAGCTCACAAGAGAGGAATTGAACATTATCCGTAATGCAGAGCTTAATGGTTTTGAAGCTATTAGGAATAATTACGATATTCCTTCCGGTATAAGACGTTATATTACACAGCTTAAGATTGAGTTATGTAACAAGATGCCCGAGATGGAAAGCAGGGACCAGACACTTCTTTTAGGTACGGATATTCTTAAGGTTGCTGATATGTATGATACACTTACAGCAATGCGTGTTTACAAGGAACCTACTTCTGAATTTTCAGCTATCAAGTTCCTGCTGGAGCGCGAGCATGAATATAATGAAAAGGTTGTTGAAGCCCTCATTGAAGCTATTCATATTCTTCCAGTTGGTGCATGTGTGGAATTAACCAATGGAGAGAAGGGTATCGTCCTCAAAGAAAATGATTTTTATCATTTGCGTCCAACCGTACTTGGTTTTGAAAGCCAACAGACATACGATTTAGGTAATAGAAAAATATATGAACAAATTCAGATTAAAGACATTATGAAGACTATGGATAACAGATTTATTATGAGTAATGTTGAAGGTTAACAAAGTCCTAATGTAATGTGTATTACATAAAAAGCCTTGCGATTTTAAACCGCAAGGCTTTCATTTATTATTCTGTTTCTTCTACAGTTTCTACAGCTTCTACTGTTTCTTCAACTTCTTCAACAACGTCTGTTACCTCTGCTTCTTCAACATCAGCATCTTCCTTTGCAAAAAATCCTGTTGGATTAACAGTGTCAATCTTAACTGAACGATAACGTTTCATACCTGTACCTGCTGGTATAAGCTTACCAATAAGTACATTTTCCTTAAGACCAATAAGTGGGTCAACCTTACCGTTTATAGCAGCTTCTGTAAGAACCTTTGTTGTCTCCTGGAACGAAGCAGCTGAAAGGAATGAATTTGTAGCAAGAGATGCTTTTGTAATACCAAGCATAATCTGCTTTCCTTCAGCCGGCTGTTTTCCTTCGCTGCCAAGCTGTTCATTAATTTCATTGAAATCAAGTACGTCAACTGATGTGCCAGGTAAGAATGTAGTGTCTCCACTTTCTTCAATCTTAACCTTCTTAAGCATCTGTCTAACGATAACCTCGATATGCTTGTCGTTGATTTCAACACCCTGTAATCTATAAACTCTCTGTACTTCCTGAATCATGTAATCCTGTACAGCACGAACACCCTTAATCTTTAAGATATCGTGTGGATTTACAGAACCTTCTGTAAGTTCATCACCAGCTTCAAGTACATCTCCGTCCTGAACCTTGATTCTTGAACCATAAGGGATGAGGTAAGCCTTCTGATTTCCTTCGTCATCAGTAATAACAACCTCTCTCTTCTTCTTAGTGTCTCTAATCTCGACCTTACCACCAAATTCAGCAATAATAGCAAGACCCTTTGGCTTTCTTGCTTCGAATAATTCTTCAA
>CAYWDL010000210.1:0-3818 GCA_964457015.1 uncultured Roseburia sp.
TGAGGAGCGTGGTGAGATGACAAAGCTTCTTGAAGCCGGCTTTACAGATACCTTCCGCTACTTTTATCCAGACCTTGAAGGGGCGTATTCTTGGTGGTCGTATATGTTTAAGGCTAGAGAGAAGAATGCAGGGTGGCGTATAGACTATTTTATTGCGTCTGATGATTTAAATGATAAGTTAAAGGATGCGAAGATTCATACTGATATTATGGGCTCAGACCATTGCCCTGTGGAGCTTACAATTGAATTATGATATGTTAAATGTGTAGTAAAATTGCGGTCTCATACACAAATTCTATTATCAAGTTGACATTATTTCTATTATTTCTTATAATAGAAAGTAGTGTATATTATCAAAAGATAATGTAAAATGTGAGAAGGAGAAATTGAATATGATTATTAAGAATCCAGTTATCAAGGCTGATATGCCGGATGTTGATGTTTTGAGAGTTGGAGATACATTTTATATGGTATCTACAACTATGTTTTTTATGCCGGGAGCAGTACTTTTGCGCTCAAAGGATTTGTGTAATTGGGAGATTGCAACTTATATTTTTGATAAGATTGCTGATAATGACATTTACGAGCTTAAGAATGGCAAGAATGCTTATGGTGTAGGCCAGTGGGCAACAAGTCTTGCGTTTCACAATGGCAGATATTATGCTTGTTTTGTGTGCCATGATATGAAGAAAACATATATTTATCATACAGATGATATTGAAAAGAGATACTGGGAGCATTACGAGATAGATGAAGTTTTCCATGATATGAGCTTCTTGTTCTTTGAAGGTAAGTCTTATCTTGTGTATGGTACAGGAACAATCAGAATTGTTGAGTTAGAGGATGATTTGAGTGGAGTTAAGGAAGGTGGCTTAAGACAGCTTTTATTTGAAACACCTTCTGAGAATATTGGTCTTCGTTGTGAGGGCTGTAGAGCGTATGTAAGAAATGGTTACATTTATCTTCTGTTTATTGAGTGGCCAAAGGAAGGCGAAGGTAATGGCAGAAGAAGAGAAATCTGCTATCGTTCAAAGGAGCTTACAGGCGAGTACGAGAGAAGAATCATTATGGATGATACATGTGGTTACTTAAATGCCGGTGTAGCACAGGGCTCATTAGTTGAGGCAGCAGATGGTAACTGGTATAGTGTATTGTTCCAGGATCACGGAGCAGTTGGCCGTATTCCATATACATTACCTGTTAAGTGGGAGAATGACTGGCCTGTAGTTGGTATTGATGATAAAACTCCTGCAGAGTTTGAAGCGCCGTTTGAAGAATATAAGGCTGAACCTATTATTGTAAGCCATAGCTTCAATTCCGACAAAAATGTTATTCCTGACCAGTTCCAGTGGAATCACAATCCTATTGAGGATGCATGGTCATTTACAGAAAGACCGGGATATTTAAGACTTAAGATGGCTCAGCTTGCAGATGGAATTATGACAGCAAGAAATACTCTTACAGAGCGTACTTCAACACCGGAATGTAACTTTACTGTTGAGATGGACCTTACAGGTATGAAGAATGGGGATTATTCAGGTCTCTGTGCGTTTATGGGCTTCTACGGTACAGTTGGTGTAAAGAAGGAAAATGACGAGTACTATGTGACAGTATGTAAAAAGGGTGAGGATAAGAAGCAGTATGAAGAAACCTGCATTAAGGCTACTGATATAGAAGGCTTTAATCCTGAGTCATTCCATCTTATGGTTAATTTTGATTTTAATATTGGCGAAGACATTGCGACCTTCTATTATTCTGTAGATGGTACAGAATTTGAAGAGATTGGTGAAGAACTTCAGATGTTATATACATTGGATGTGTTTGTAGGATATAGAATAGGTGTATTCAGCTACCCGACTAAGGAGCTTGGCGGATACACAGACTTTAGAAATTTATCTTATGCCGCAGAGGAAGATGTTGTTTAAGTAGTGAAGGTGAAGCGGCGCATTATTTGATGCGTCGCTTTGTGCATAGTGCGTTGTACGCACTTTTTTCAAGGATGGTGAAGCTATGGAGTGTGTGAAAGGAACGGCCCTTTCGAACGGCGTTGCGTACGGAAAGGTATTGGTTTATACTGAGCCGGAGATTAAAATATCTACACAAAAGACAAATGAGGTAAAAAAGGAACTCAAGCGTTTTTCTGATGCAAGAAGGTCTGTCAGAAGCGAGCTTAATAAAATGCTGAACAAGGCAGATAATAATGAGGTTATTGAAGCTCATATTAGTATGGTTGATGATCTTATTTTTGAGGAAATGGTTGAAGGTTATATTAACAAGAATGCAACAGCTGAATGTGCGGTATTGCTTGTTAGAAATGAATTGTGTCGTACGTTTGAAGCGATGACCGATGACTACCTGAAGGAAAGAAGTGTTGATATTAAGGATGTTTCCAACAGAATAATAAAGGCGCTTTTGGGCATTAACGAAGATATTAAGATTACGGAGCATGTTATTCTTATGTCATATGAGCTTTCTCCAAGTCAGGCTATAAATATAGATAAAGAGTATTTGCTGGGCTTTGTTACAGAAACCGGAGGAGTCAATTCTCATACAGCAATACTGGCAAGAGAAAATGGTGTTCCTGCAGTTTCCGGCATTAAGATTGATCCATCGTTAAACGGAAAATCTATTCTGGTGGATGGATATGAAGGTTGTATTTACATTGAACCGGATCAAAAGTTGGTTTCGGAATTGATGAGTAAATACGACAAAGTGACAGCGTTTGATTGGTCATGTGTAGATGAACGTCCTAAAATCTACGCAAATATCAGTACTGTGGCAGATGCTAAAAATGCATTGAAGAATGGTGCAGAAGGCATAGGATTGTTTAGAACGGAATTTTTGTATTTAGGAAAGAAGGATTATCCTACAGAGGAAGAGCAATTTTTGATTTACAGAGAGGTTGCCAAATTATTTGAGGATAAGCCTGTTATAATAAGAACCTGTGATTTGGGTTCTGATAAAAAAGTGGATTATTTGGGAATTGCAAAGGAAAATAATCCTGCTCTTGGTTATCGAGGAATTAGGTTTAGTCTGGACAGGAAGACCATTTTTAAAACTCAGTTAAGAGCCATATTGCGAGCAGCAGCATTTGGAAATGTATCTGTAATGTTTCCTATGATTGTATCTGTAGATGAAGTGTTGCAGGCTAAGAAGGTGTTGGATTCAGTTAAGAAGGAATTGAAGAAGTCAGGCGAGGAGTTTGGAGATGTTAGAGTTGGAATAATGATAGAAACTCCGGCAGCAGTTATGATGAGTAGTGAATTAGCGAAAAAAGTTGATTTCTTTAGTATTGGTACTAATGACCTGACACAATATACTTTGGCAGCTGACAGACAGAATGCTATGATGTCGTCTACATATGATATTCATCATCCTGCCATTATGAAGATGATAAAAACGGTAGTGGATAACGGTCATAAGGCAGGCATAGAAGTTGGTATGTGTGGCGAACTGGCATCGGATGTTACATTGGCAATGGATTTTGTTAAAATGGGAATTGATGAATTGTCTCTTAATATGGGAAAAAAAGTATAAAATGTAAAATAGTGGTTGACATACCTTAATGGCTGTGATATCGTAAAAGGCAGATTTAGTAAAGAAAGGCGGTGGACAATATGATTAATACAACTTACATAAATAATATTAATAAGCATCACAATCATGATGTGAGAAAATTTTATACTATTATACATATTGCTACCGATTGGGAATACATAGGATAGGGTTTATTGTCGACTAATTTTATATTGGGATAATATACGTTTATTTTAGGCACTCTGCTGTTGGTGGAGTGTCTTTTTTGTATTTGGAGAGAT
>CAYWDL010000211.1:0-3807 GCA_964457015.1 uncultured Roseburia sp.
ATTATTTCTTAATAATGAATTGATATATGTTGAGACCTGGGATTATAGCTATGTTGATAAAGAGAAGGAAATAAATATAGGAACTATAGGATATGATGAGAAAAGTCTTCCCGAAGACATGAAAATAAATATAGGAGATTCTGTAAGAATTATATATTATTGGAGTGATCTTCAAGTGGGGGATGATGGGCTTGCCCAAAAGAATGATATGAAGTTGCTTAATGCGGTATATATAGAAAAGTATATAGATGTATCTGAGCTGGAAAAAACGGATATTTCCGAGTGGCTGCTTGAGAGAAGATGCTCATATGCTGAGGCTGTTATTACGGAAGTAAGATCAAAGGAAATGATACCGGAGGAGGAACTTGTAGTTGAAGTGATGCAGGACTTAGGAGGTTCGGCGGGTGAGTATGTGAAGAAGGGTGAGAAAGTTCTTATTGATTATGTTTTATATAGTTTACGTGAAATAAATCTTTCTTTTAGAAATCCTGATGTGGCATCAAGTATAATTCTTAAGCCGGGAGCGGAGCTTGATGAAACTCATAGTGAATATGAGTTGACGGTTGGTGATAGAATAATTGTTCAATATGATATTGTCGATGAAAAAGATGGAATGACGTATTTTAGACTCTGTCGCGTCATAAAGCTTGTGTACAGATAATTGGATATAAAACGTTTTTATATTATTTACATAAAAATGATGAAAAAGTGTCATATAAACTCACTATTTGCGAAAAAAAATTCTTGCAAATAGTGAGTTGTTTTATATAATAGAGTGTGGAATGGAGATTTACAAATATGCATAAAGATATAGATAAGCTGGAGTATGAGAAGGCGGTCAAGTATCTTCTTGATATTCCTAAATTCGTAAAAAAAACAGATGAAGACACTATAGGTGAGGTACTAAAAAGATTCGGCAATCCTGAGAATAAGTTGAAGGTTATTCATATAGCCGGAACAAACGGGAAGGGCTCGACCTGTGCATTTTTGAACAGCATATTATTGGCAGCAGGTAAGTCGGTTGGTATGTTTACGTCGCCACATCTTGTAAAGATAAATGAAAGAATAAAGATAAATGGCATGGATATAAATGATGATGAATTCATAGCTGCATTTAATAAGCTGAAAAATATGATGGATGAGATGCAAAGGGAAGGCTTTATGCATTTGTCGTTTTTTGAGATGCTATTTGTATTGGCAGTATTAGTATTCCAAGAAAAAAAAGTAGAGTATGCCATATTTGAAACGGGGCTTGGTGGCAGGCTTGACGCAACAAACATTGTGAAGAAGCCATTGGTGACAATTATTACGACAGTAAGCATGGACCATATGGAGATATTAGGCGAAACAATAGAAGAGATAGCAACTGAAAAGGCCGGGATTATAAAGCAAAATGTTCCGGTAATATATTATGGAGAGAATGAGAAGGTAGCTGCAGTTATTGAGAAAAAAGCAAGGGAAATGGAGGCGCAGACAGTCTGCATAAAAAATAATTCCATAAAAATCATTGAAAAAACACATAAAGCTATTGATTTTTGCCTTGTTAATATGTATGATAAATATGGAGTGTTGCGAGTTCCATTTGTTATGGAGTATCAAACCTATAATTGTGCCTTGGCAATTGAGGCGTTGAGCCATATTGCCGGGCTTGAGTTAGACGCAAATACTATAAAAAAGGGTCTTATGAATACAAGTTGGGCGGGAAGAATGCAAGAAGTAATGGATAATGTTTTTCTTGATGGCGCGCACAATGAAGAAGGCCTTAGAGAATTTGTAAAATATGTTGGAAGTATAGAGGAGGACGTGCATATTCTCTTTTCTGTTGTTAAGGAGAAGGACTATATGTCAATGGTTGACTTGCTGAATACTCTGACTAATGTCAAGAGGATGGTGGTTGCGCCGGTTCAGGGAGCGAGGGCATTGTCTATGGAGTACATTATTCCACTTATGAACAATGTTGAGATTATAGATAAACCAACGGTAGCGGAAGGCTTTGAATATGCCTTGAACAATAAATGTAGCAATGAGAGATTATTCTGTGTAGGCTCACTCTATATGGTAGGTGAGATTATGGAGTATATTCAGAAAGGATAAAATATAATGATTAAATTTGAAGAAGAAATCAACAAGTTTCATCCAAGTCTTGAAGTAGATGAAGTGGAAAATGCTATTTATGATAACAAAACTATAGATTTGACAGATATTATGATTGAAATGATGAAGGAAGAAGACTAAGGAGACACTACGATGAGATGTTACAAATGTAATAGTGTTCTATTGGATATGGATTTTTGTAATAGCTGTGGAACAGATGTAGTTATGTATAAAAAGATTGTTAAGCTTTCGAACAGTTATTATAATATGGGTCTGGCAAAGGCAAGAGTCAGGGATTTATCCGGTGCGGCAGACCTTTTGCAGAGAAGTATTAAGATAGATAAGAAAAATATAAATGCCAGGAATTTATTGGGGCTTGTATATTATGAAATGGGAGAATCTGCTCAGGCCCTTAAGGAATGGGTACTTAGCAAGAATATCAGCCCGGATAAGAACCTTGCAGATGAATATATAACAGAGGTTCAGTCTAACCCTAACAAGCATGAGGCAATGGCAACTTCCATTAAGAAGTTTAACATAGCTTTGGGCCTTGCAAAGGATGGAAGTGACGATTTGGCTATTATTCAGCTGAAAAAGCTGCTGAGTCTCAATCACCATTTTGTCAAGGGACATTTGCTTTTGGCATTGATGTATATGAAAAAGGAAGAATATGAAAGAGCTAAGAAAGAGTTGAACAGAACCTTGAATATCGATAGGTGTAACACACTTGCTCTTAAGTATCTTAAAGAGATTGATAGAGAAGAACAGAAGAGGAACGAAGCTAATCGAAGGAAAAAGAAGTCTATCGAGGATTTGAAGGAAAGAGATGCTCTCAGCGGAAATGATGTTATCATTCCGGAAAATGCATACAAGGAGACAAATTACGGATTAAGAGTATTTGTAAATATTGTCATAGGTATTGTACTTGGAGCGGCATTGGTGTACTTCCTTGTGACACCGGCCAGGGTGAGCCAGGCTGGCAATGAAAGTAAGAATGAGCTTTCGGCTCAGTATGAAAAGGTTTCAAAATTGAATATTGAGATTAACACCTTGAAGGAAAGCCTTGAGGTAGCCCAAAGTGAAAGAGATTCATTGCAGGCACAGCTTGGTGAGGTTGATAATTCGGAGGATACGTTAAAGGCATATGACGTGCTTTTCCAGGCAGCTAATAAGTATATGCTTGATGATAAGGTTGGATGTGCGGATTTACTTTTGACAATAGGTGAGGTGCCTGATGCAAGTGCTACATTTACGGCACTTCGTGCAACATTACAGAATCTCACATACACGGATGCAGGAAAACATTATTACAATAATGGCGTTCAGGCATATAATGAAGGCAATTATGACTCAGCTATATCAATGCTTTCAAAGGTTGAAACCTATGACCCGGCTAACACATATGCCATGTATTGTTTGGCAAGATCGTACAGACTTAAGAATGGCGATGTGAATAATGACCAATCAATTAAGTATTTTAACAAGGTTATAGAGATGGAGCCTAATTCGGAATATGCAACTTGGGCAAACACATACTTGTTGTATTAGAATAATGATGTATACGAAAGAGAAGAAAATAAGTAGTTTTCTTCTCTTTTTGCGTTAATGCACCAATATTGGTACATTACAAACGCTATAAATTCAAGAGAGGAGTAAAAGAATATGGAATATTTATTGAAGGGTGACACATTGATAATCATAATGGACCGAGAT
>CAYWDL010000212.1:0-3777 GCA_964457015.1 uncultured Roseburia sp.
CATCTTCAGGATTTTGCACAGACATCACAAGTAAAGGATGCTCCGACTCCAAATAATCATAAAAGTTAGGTATTATTTCGTAGTCCTTCATTCCTGAAATATACTCAACATCTGCCCCTTTATCCTTGGCTACGTAATGTATTATATTTTTACATTCTTCATCATCGTCTATAGTAGGCAAATAGCTTTCTGTCAACAATCTATGCTTTGCCACAAACCAAAAATCATAGTAATTAAGTACTCCAAGATGCTTTGGAATAATCTTTTCCACCATACCCTTCTCTTTGTTATTACCACTGCTAACTATAGTACGACCAAGTCTGGACTGGTATATCATCTGCTCCTGCATATCCGTTTTTAAAACAATCAACTCTTCAGCCGCATTGATTGTATCCATCTTCGGACATCCACAAGAACCTCCTATCTGTATATCGCTATATGCCAGAATCACTACATCTTTTTCTTCCACCTTCAAATTTGGCGAATTAACCAACTCAAACATCCCATCAGTAAACATACTCTGATTATTTCCACTGGTAAGTAATCTTGGATAATGATACTTCTCAACCTCCATACCATCAAATCCGCTGACTGCCACATCCTCTGGCACCTTATATCCTTTTTTCTTCAAACAATCACATACTGTAATAGCCATAACATCATTTGCACATATTATGGCTTCCGGCATTTCGTCCCAATCTTCAAACATCTTGTTCATAGCCGCAATAGTTGGTAACTCCCAGAACTCACCATAATAAACTCTACTTTCATCATAAGAAATACCATTTTCTTCCAATACTTCCCTATATATCTGTAATCTATCATCTGCAAATGATATTCCTTTAACACCACCCATAAAGTTAATTTCCTTATACCCATGTTGTTCTACCATATGCTTCACAATCATTCTAAATGGTGTTTTGTAATCAAAGGCAATATTAATACACCCATCCATAGGGGATTCCACCGCTATAACAGGTACATTTGCCTCAAGAGCCCTTTTAACAAATCGTTCCTTTAGCTCGTGCTCTTTAAACGACTCTGACATTAATACTATGGCATCAAATTTTTCCACATCAATAAT
Organism: uncultured Roseburia sp.; assembly: GCA_964457015.1. Classification (GTDB taxonomy): domain Bacteria; phylum Bacillota; class Clostridia; order Lachnospirales; family Lachnospiraceae; genus SVEL01. The sequence goes on from CAYWDL010000212.1 coordinate 1,085, forward strand.
GTCAAATATAGCTGTTTCTCTATTTCCTATCTGTTCAGTATGTATATCATCCTTAAAATCTGTCTGTGTAGAATAAAAAACAACTCTACAATTATGCTCCTTGCACTTTTTTGCAACCAACTTCACTCTTGATTCTGTTGCGTCAACATGAATACAAGCCATAACAAAGGCAATAACTTTATAATTTTTACCATCTGAGTATTTCATAGCATACACCCCAATAATTAACTAGTTACCTACATTGCGTCTTTTTCTTTCCTTTTATTCTCATACATCATTTTGTCGGCCTCAGATATGATATTCACGATATCCTTTTTACGGCCATACGCATATCCATATGCCACAGAAATATTTATATCGGTATTTCTATTTGCATCTTTAAGAAGACTTTTCCACAACTTTATCTTTTCTTCCAGCTCATTTTCTCCGCTTCCATTCATAATGAGCACAAATTCGTCGCCACCAATACGAAATGCCAAATCACTTTCCGTAACCATTTTTGAAATGACCTTACCTACACTAATTATTAATTCATCACCTTTTTCGTGTCCCTGCGTATCATTTATGTTTTTTAAATTATTAATATCCCAAAAAATAACAGCTACATTTTCATCCGAATCAGATGAATCAGATAAAATCTCTATGTACTTACTTTTATTGTATACACCTGTCATTCCGTCATATTCAGCAAGTTCCTTCATTCTTTTCGCATAATCCACATTTTCAGTAATTATTTTCGAAACTGAATTTACTATAGCTGATACAACAATACAAATCATAGCTCTAGGCAAAACATAAAACAACGTCAATGTATATACTACATTATCATTTACCGTAGTCAATGTAAACTCCTTATTACTCACATATGATGATAAAGTTTCTGTTGTAAGAAGAACCATATTTGCATCACAAATGCCATAATAATAACCACCAAATACTGACACAAAAATTCCTATTACAACTACAATATATGTATAAATTGACATTCGTTTATTGCAATACATACCTGCATATATAATTGGTATCAATATTCCTATAACCATATGATATGTAAGAAACATCATTATAATAGTTCCTATACTGACTGCCCATATCATAATGATATATTTCACCCACGCTTTTTTTATTCCCGTCTTAAAAAAAAATAAGCGTCCCAAAATATATACTACCAAAGCACTAACTAAAGCTTTAGTTACAATACCATGGTTTACTATAAATACATCTAAATAATTAAGTATCCATACTATAACAATGGCCATTGTCATAATACCAGTACATTTTAAAACGTATTTATTAGCCGTATATTCAACTTCATTATATCTGTCCAATTCTTCCATGCTTTACCACCTTCTTATACTTATCTTCACGCTCAACTGACTATGTTTAGATTATATCATTTTATTATTCATATTTCAATTATTTTTAGTAAACTCCTTTAATACAAAAAAGCAAGAGCCGGAAATGTATTACTACATAACCGGCTGGAATTCATCTTTTTTTCACTTACATTATTCTATCGGTGTCCATGAAAAACCATATTCATCCACAGTAAACTCGCTTACCAATGGAATTTCTCTCTTTTCCTCTCTGTTATCCACATATAAAACAACATCTCTGTATCCAGTATTATTCAATTTTGCCACACAAACAAATGCTCCATTTATTTCCTGCACATCAAATTCTTCTGTTCCACTATTTCCATAAAATGATACTGTATATTTAAAATCTTCATTAATAACACTTGGAACAAATGTCAGTTTTACATAGTCATTTTCTTTTGAAAATTTAATTGATTTAACTGTTATTGTATCTGGCATCTCAACAACTGTATTATCTGTATTACCATTATTTATATTTCCACCAATAAAAAAGCCTATTACACACCCTACAATAAGCATTATAATCGCAATAATCAAATATTTCCCTTTATTATTATGTGTAGTTATCTTTTCTTCTGAGTCATCATTATTTTCTTTTCTGCCACAAAGATAATCCAAATCACAATTAAGTATTTCAGCCAAAGCAATCAACTTAGGATATTCAGGATATGAATCTCCATTTTCCCACTTGCTTATGCTCTGTCTAGATACAGACAACAGCTCTGATAATTTTTCCTGACTCAAATTATTTTTCTTTCGTTCGCTAATTAGAATTTCTCTAAATTCCATTTTAACATCCTCCTCGTTTTTTGATACATAAAAAATAGCAAAAATAGTGGTTGCATTCCACCAACCACGCTTACCATTTTAGCAACTGTAAGTTGCAAATCCCTAATTTTACGTTAATATAAGCCGATTGTGCATCGCTACACAACCGGCTTAAAATCATTTATATATTATTTATTCTCAGCTTCAAACTTCTTCATAAAATCAACTAAAGCTTCAACACCTTCGATTGGCATAGCATTGTAGATACTTGCTCTCATACCGCCAACTGTTCTGTGTCCCTTAAGATTCTCAAAGCCAGCTTCTTTAGCTTCCTTAACGAACTTAGCATCAAGCTCTTCATTTCCTGTTACGAATGGAACATTCATAAGAGAACGATCCTTAGGAACCACTGTACCCTTGAACAATTCACTCTGATCAAGGAAATCGTAAAGAATCTTAGCCTTCTTTTCGTTGTGTTCCTTCATTGCTGAAAGACCACCCATCTTCTTAATCCACTTAAATACCTTACCACAGATGTAAATGTTG
>CAYWDL010000213.1:0-3774 GCA_964457015.1 uncultured Roseburia sp.
GCTTGCACCTATGATTGTTTCAAAGATACAAGCGCTATAAATCGTCGTCCCTATTCAACGTAAATAAATGTTGACACTGATTCATTACAGCTACCTCCATAATTTTGTTTTTGTAATGATAGTACAATAATGAAGTTTTGTCAAATGAATTTATTACTTTTTCTTCAATTCGCAAAGTAAATATCTTGCGCTTAGGATTGTGTTTGTGTAGGCGGTATCTAGTCATCGGGTGCTCATTCGAACACGCCTTGACACCTTAAAATTTACTCAAAAGCTTCGTTATCATCAATCGGTGTACGTCCAGTACGCCGATTGTAAACAGACGCATCAAAATCTTATTGCATTTCCTTTGTATATAATGTAAAATCAAGCTATGTTAAGTTTTGTGAATAAAAAAGTGAGGTACTATGAAGCGTTCAGAGATTAATAAAGCTTTAAAGGAACTAGAGGCAATGTGCCAGAAGCATCATTGCTATTTGCCGCCATTTTGTCATTTTACACCTGAAGAATGGCAGAATATTGGTCATGAATATGATGAAGTTCGCGATTGTATGCTTGGTTGGGACATTACTGATTATGGTATGAATGATTTTGACAAGCTTGGATTTTCACTAATTACTATTAGAAATGGCAATCGTGCAATGGAGGATAAATACCCAAAGGTATATGCGGAGAAGCTATTATATCTTAAGGAAGGACAGTATGCGCCAAATCATTTTCATTGGTACAAAACAGAGGATATAATTAACCGTGGCGGTGGAAATGTTTTAATACGTGTATACAATTCCTTAGAAAATGAAGAGATAGACTACGATTCGCCGGTTACAGTTCATACGGATGGTCGTACATATACAGTGCCTGCAGGGACGCAGATACGCCTGACACCAGGGGAAAGTATACATATTCAGCAGTATTTGTATCATGATTTTGAAGTGGAGCCGGGAACGGGAGCGGTGTTGTTAGGCGAGGTTAGCCAGTGCAATGATGATAATACTGACAATAGATTTAATCCACCAGTTGGAAGATTTCCAGAGATTGAAGAGGATGAAAAACCGTACAGATTGCTTTGCAACGAATATCCAAAAGCGAAATAATTATATACAAAGGAGATAGAAAATGGCATTACAAGATGAATTGAGAGAGCTACTTATTAAGCAGTTTGCAGCAGATGTTGTGATTTTGACAGAGGATACGGGAAAGGATTATTATGCCTGTCCAACCTGTAAAAGACATGTTGCTATGAGCAATGAAAAGTGTCCGTCCTGCGATCAGATGCTTAAATGGGATAATGTTCGTAAAAAAGAAATAGAGCAGATGGGTTCGAAGACTGCCACATTGACATTGGAGGTTCCTGGAGATTTTGTGAAATCAAATTGTAGAAAATGTCCAATTTCCTATATTGGAAAAAGTGATGGAGAAAATATTTATGAGTGTCCGCTGGGCTTGAGAAATAGTTGCCCGTTGGAGATATCGTAGGATAGATAAAGGTTTGGTGATACAAGGTGTTACCAAACTTTTTCTTTTGTGACCTATCATTACTAATTTCCGTGTAGTATAATGAAAGGACTTAAGTCGTAAAAGCTTATGCTTTAGAAAGGAGTTATGGTGGAGGACAAGCAGATTGTAAAATTATATTTTGAGCGCTCGGAGGATGCTTTGACCGAAACAGAGAAAAAATACGGACGATACGCCAATTATATTGCATATAACATATTGAACAACAGTGAGGATGCAAAGGAATGCGTAAACAGTGCGTACTATAATGTCTGGAATTCCGTACCGCCAAAAAAACCTGAGAATTTTGGTACATATATTGGAAAAATAGTTCGAAATGTGGCGTTGGATATGTATGACAAATTAAGCGCTAAAAAGCGTGGTTCAGGGCAGGTGGCCCTTGCATTGGATGAATTAAATGAGTGTATTCCTTCTACTGCAAAGGTAGAGAATGTGGTAGATGAAATTGTGTTAAAAGACGCATTGAACAAATTTTTGGAGAAATTACCAAAGGAGACACGAACTGTTTTTGTGAGAAGATACTGGTATTTAAGCTCTATAAAAGAGATTGCGAAGGAGTATGGAATGACTGAAAGCAAGGTGAAGATGATGTTGTTGCGTACAAGGGAAAAACTGAAGGAACACCTTGTTAATGCGGATATCAAGTTTTAAAAGGTGTGAAAGGAGGATATCTATGAGTGACAAAAAATTATTAAGGGCTGTAGGAGATATAGAAGATAAATATGTGGATGAAGCTGCACCAAAGAGAAAAGGTCAAGCTAAAGAGTGGATTAAGTGGCTGTCGGCAGCAGCGGGAATATGTTTGGTGATTGCTGTGAGTGTGCTGCTTACCAGACAAAGGGATTCTGATGAAGATGGTCAGGCAACGGGAGTCATTGAGATTATTGATGAAGGTAAGGTTCCGGAGACTGGTCCCGGGGTAGCGGTGGAACCGGGATTTGAATATTACGTCTATGCTGATAATGGGAAATACAATCTGATTGAGGAAGATGTAAAGGCAATGGAAAATATGGATATTGAAGGGGTTATAAAGAAGTGGCAGCAGCTTAACAATGTTAGTAATGTAACATTAAATGAAGTAAAAAGGGAGCACACCGATGCTTTTGATAAGGAAATAGTGATAGATGGTAACGGATATGTTGAACATACTCCGGCAATGGATATATATAATATTTATCTGGAAGGCGAAGCGTTAGAAAATAGTTATGTCATTGGGTTAATCAATACAATAATATCATATACAGAAGATTTGGCAGGTGCTCAATATGTAAAACCGTATTTAAACGGAGAGTTAATAGAGCTTGGAAGCCAAATGCATGAGTATGGGTATTTGTATATTCAAGTTGACATTGAAGGGACAGGGGCAACTGAGGGCGAAGATGCAGCAGATATAGAATGGGCAGAAAATGGAGATTATAAGGTGGATATATCCTTTATCGTTAAGGATGAAGCTGGCAATCCGATGAAAAATATTGCATATCATTTGGAATTCGTATCAGGTGAAAAGGGTAGTTACCAACCGGGATACGGTATAACAGATTCAACCGGTGAATTTACGAGAAGCGTACATCCAAATGCTACATATATATTATATTTGCAGAAGAAAAATGCGGTAGTATATTCTTCCTATGAAAAATGGACGACCTATGAGTCAGTAGTGTATGAAGAACTTACGCTTCGAATAGATGTGGATGGTTCATTTACAAAGGAAATCATATGGGATGAGGACCAGGTCATTAAGGTAGCCAAGCCACAGAATTCTGTTACAATTGATGTGACACAAATGTACACAGGCTCGTATGAAGATGTGTTTGTCCAACTTATTTCAGAATATGGTTCACAGATACAATTGGGATATATGGAAACTGATGGAAAAATTGTATGGAGTGAAAGTCAGAATGGATGGTATTATCTGCAATTGCAATGGTTTGACAAAGCAAATGATGGAGAACTGACGCATACGGAGAGCTATAAAATTATTATTAAAGATGGGGCGATAACTGTAGATGATGAATGGGATGGAGAGATGATGATTTTGGAGTAGGGATTAATATGGTTTTCCTTTATCGGCAAAATATTTACGGTATTTAAAAATGAAACGTGGATATTTTGCCGATAATTTGCTATACTATATTTACAAGTAAATTTAAACATAAATTATGAAGTTTACAAAGTTAATGAATTCGTGTATTATACAAGGTAAATGAAAATTTGAATTTTCGCCTGAGATTCTTTTAAATGAAAGGAGACTACATGACC
>CAYWDL010000214.1:0-3769 GCA_964457015.1 uncultured Roseburia sp.
ACCCTTAATGATAACAGTAGGAGCCTTGGTTGCATTTGCCTCTGCAAGCTTTTTTCTCGCATCATCATCGCCCTCTTCAATCCTTTTCGCCAATTCAATTTCTTCCTCGGCAGACAATAACGAAACCTTACCAATATCCTTTAAATACATTCTTACGGGATCGTCAAGATTGATACTGTCAGGTATGATTATCTCATCTTCAATATCTACGCTATCTTTCAAATCTTCTTCACTGATTGATATAACATCAATGTTCTGTTCCTCAAGCTTGGCCGTTATTTCCTTGTAATCTTCCTCGCTTAATTCCACTCCTTCAAAATAATGTTTAATGTCTTCTTTTTCAATTATTCCCTTTTGTTTCTTTGCTACCTTAATTACTTTTTCAATGTTCTCACGAAACATTTCATTTTTTTCCACCATGTTTTTATTCTCCTCCATACACGCTGTAAATACCTACTAAAGCTCTATCTTAATCTTAATATTCGAAAATCTGTCCTTCTCCTTTTGAATATTAAGGAATTCCTTTAAATCAGTCTCATTCTTAGACCTATAATCCAGACTATTTGCTTTAACCTTTTCTACAGCCTGTATTAACCTCTTAACCTTTTCCTCTTTTTCCAAATCCGCACCAATATTCGCATTGAACAGACCAGCTACCTGATTTTGCTCCTCTTCACTACCAAAATGGTTAATAATCTTTGCAGGATTAATCTCTCCATTTTCCAATTGGTCAAAGAGCATGTCCGCAACTACATCATATGGATTTTCAACAAAATCCTTCTTTGATATATATTGTGTCAGCTGTCTATAAATTCCCTGCTCCTCTATAAGCCATGTAAGAAGTGTCCTCTGTGCCTCGCAGCCTGCACTTAAAACCTTCTTCTCCTGCTTTGTAGTTGTTTCCTTTTCTACCAAATTCGGTTTCTCACCATCATATGTCAACGCCAAGGTATTAATGGTCTTTGTCAAACTATCCTTCGGTATCATAAATTCATTGCATACCGCATCAATATACACGCTTCGCTCCAATGCATCGGAAAATCTAAGCAGCCTTGTGGCCACCTCCTTATGAAACTTAGCCTTTTTATCCGGATCACTTTCATCGGTTTCTTCCCTAAGCTTATCTATCTCAAACATAAAGCTATTTCTTGCATTTTCTATTCTCTGCTGATATTCCTCAGCCCCCAGATTCTTTATAAACTCATCCGGATCCTTATACGGCTTCATATTGATAACCTTTGCCGAAATACCTGCATCCCGAAGTATCGGCAACGCTCTAAGTGCCGCCTTTACACCTGCTCCATCTGAATCAAATGTAAGATAAACATTTTCACAATATCTCTTCAAAAGATTTGCATGCTTACTTGTGTATGCTGTTCCCAGTGACGCCACTGCATTATTAAAGCCTGCCTGGTGAAGTGCAATTACATCCATATAACCTTCACATATAAGCATACTATCCTTTCTTGATGCTCTAGCAACATTCAAGCCATAAAGGTTACGACTCTTGTCAAACAGCATCGTCTCCGGCGAGTTTAAATACTTTGGCTGACCATCACCCATAACTCGTCCACCAAATGCAATTACTCTATTATTTATATCCATAATCGGAAACATTACTCTATTGGAAAATTTATCATAAACACCTTTTTCAGAAAATGTAAATAATCCACTTTCCTTCAATACATCATCCGTATATCCCTTAGATTTAATAAAACGGTATAAATCATCCTTATAATTACTTGAATAGCCCAAACCAAACTTGGTAATAGTCTCATCTGACAATCCTCTGTTCTTCAAGTATTCATAGGCTCTCGCACCCTTTTCGCTTTTAAGCATACGATAAAAGTATCTTGCCGCCTCATTGTTAACCTGAAGAAGCTGCATTTTCAAGTCTGCCCTCTTCTTTTCCTCAGCAGTATATTCACCTACAGGAAGCTTCACTCCGGCTTTTTCTGCCAGATTCTGCACCGCCTCAGTAAATGAGTAATTCTCATACTTCATCATAAATGTAAATACATTTCCACCCTGACCGCAACCAAAGCAATAATACATCTGCTTTGCCGGCGTCACTGAAAACGAAGGAGACTTCTCATTATGAAAAGGACAAAGCCCAAAGTAGGTTCCGCCTTTTTTTTGCAAACGTACATAAGAAGAAATCACATCTACGATATCATTTCTGCTTCTGACTTCTTCAATTAATTCGTCTGAATAATACATAATTTACTCCTATTTACTCTTCCAAAAGGTTGGTACAAATTCTTCCTCAAACTTTGTCACCGAATACTGGTCACTCATACCTGCTATGTAATCACACACAACTCGCTCCGGTGACTCCCCAAGTTCATTAATAAAATATAAAAATTCACCCGGTAATTTAGTGATATTCTTAAGATAATGCTCATACAATTCAGTAATCATACTCTCGGCCTTTGATTCCTGTCCCTTTGCAATAGGATTCACATAAACATTACCAAACATAAACTCTCTAATTCCCTTCATAGCCTTGCCAATCTCATCAGACATTATTATATCCGACTTTCCAATACTATTATCAACAATATCACTTATAAGTGTATTAAGTCTCTTTTTTGTGTTATCACCAAGCACATCTCTATAATAAGCCGGAATATCATTTTCCGATAAAATGCCTGCTCTGATAGCATCATCTATATCATGGTTAATATAAGCAATCTTATCTGAAAGTCTTACAACCTTTCCCTCCAATGTAGAAGGATTACCCGAGGTTCTGTGATTCAAAATGCCATCCAAAACCTCCTTTGTAAGGTTAAGCCCATCGCCGGACTTTTCAAGAATGCTTACTATTCGAACGCTTTGCTCATAATGAGTAAAGCCGTATTTACATATTCTGTTTAATGCACGCTCTCCCGCATGACCAAATGGTGTGTGTCCCAAGTCATGTCCAAGGGCTATTGCTTCCGTCAAATCTTCATTAAGCTTTAATGCCTTTGATATAGAACGGGCAATCTGTGATACCTCTAATGTATGGGTCAATCTTGTTCTGTAATGGTCTCCTTCAGGCGCAAGAAATACCTGCGTCTTATGCTTCAATCGTCTAAATGCCTTACAGTGAATAATTCTGTCTCGGTCTCTCTGATACACTGTTCGCATAGGACACTGTTCTTCGTCTCTTTCACGTCCCAAAGAACTGCTACTATGAGCAGCATATGGACTTAAGACCAAATCTTCAATTTTTTCAAGTTCTTCCCTAATACTCATTCAATGACCATTCTATCCTTTCACATTACTATATGCACCTGATGTATAAATTATGACCAAATTTACACTTCCAGTGCAAGCTCCATCATCTTAGTGAACGATTTTTGGCGCTCCTCTGCCGTTGTCACCTCGCTTGTTACAAAAGAGTCTGATATTGTAAGAATACATGCTGCATTCTTTCCAAGAACTGCTGCATTGTGGAACAAAGCAAAGCTTTCCATCTCAACGCCAACACAGCCCTTTTCATCATGCAAAGCCTTATAATAACTTCCATCACCCTCACGATAAAATACATCTGACGAATGTATACAACCTTTGATAATTGGAATATTCAACTCTTCTGCCTTCTTCTCTATAGCATCTGTCAATTCCTTTGAAGGATATGTCTTATCCTTATCATATCCTGACTGTGTCTTAGCAAATGATGATTCTGAATAGGCTTCCGTCACAAGCACTACATCATACACCTTCGCTTCTTCACAATAAGAACCGGCTGAACCAATTCTAATAATATTCTCCACTCCGTATT
>CAYWDL010000215.1:0-3769 GCA_964457015.1 uncultured Roseburia sp.
GAGGTGATAACGTGATTAAAAAAGAAATGATTGCCATGTTATTGGCAGGAGGACAGGGAAGCCGTTTAGGCGTTCTTACTTCCAAGGTTGCAAAACCAGCCGTATCATTTGGCGGCAAGTACAGAATAATTGATTTCCCACTTAGTAACTGTATTAATTCAGGTATAGATACAGTAGGTGTACTGACACAGTACCAGCCACTTAGACTTAATTCACATATTGGAATTGGTATACCATGGGATTTGGATAGAAATTTCGGTGGTGTAAGCGTTCTTCCACCATATGAGAAGAGTTCTAACAGTGATTGGTATACAGGTACAGCTAATGCTATTTATCAGAATATTGATTATATGGACCAGTATAATCCTGATTATGTACTTATTTTATCAGGTGACCATATTTATAAGATGGATTACGAGATAATGCTTGATTATCACAAGGCTAACAATGCTGACATTACTATTGCAGCTATGCCTGTTCCTATGGAGGAAGCAAGCAGATTCGGTATTATGGTTACTGATGAAGAGAATCGTATTACAGAATTCCAGGAGAAGCCGGCGCAGCCGAAGAGCAATCTTGCATCTATGGGTATTTATATCTTTAGCTGGCCGGTTCTTAAGGATGCACTTATTAAGTTGAAAAATCAGAGCAACTGTGACTTTGGTAAGCACATTATTCCATATTGCTTTGAAAAGGGCGACAGAGTATTTGCTTACGAATACAACGGATATTGGAAGGACGTTGGTACATTAGGTTCATATTGGGAAGCTAATATGGAGCTTATTGATATCATTCCTGTGTTTAATCTCTATGAGGAATTCTGGAGAATTTATACAAAGAGTGATACACTTCCACCACAGTTTATCGCAGAGACAGCGTCTATTAACAGAAGTATTATCGGTGAGGGCTGTGACATTGCCGGTGAGGTAACTAACTCAGTTATCGGTGTAGGCGTAACTATCGAGGAAGGTGCAGTGGTAAGAGATTCCATTGTAATGCAGGGAACTGTTGTTAAGGCTGGAACTAAGATTTACAAGTCAATTATCGCTGAGGATGTTGTAATCAACGAGAATTGTGAAATCGGTATCGGCGAAGAAGCAGAAAGCAAGTTAGACCCAAGAATTTATGCATTTGGTTTGGCTACAATTGGCGAGAAGTCAGTTATTCCGGCAAATGTTAAGATTGGTAAGAATACAGCTATTTCAGGTGAAACAACATTAGAGGATTACAATAATGGTGTTCTTGAAAGTGGCGAATATATTGTTAAGGCAGGTGAAGAGTAATGAGAGCTATAGGAATTATTTTAGCAGGTGGAAATAACAACAAGATGAAAGAGCTTTCTTACAAAAGAGCCATTGCGGCTATGCCTATGGCAGGAAGCTACAGAGCTATTGACTTTGCCTTAAGTAATATGTCAAATTCTCATATTCAGAAGGTTGCTGTTCTTACACAGTATAATGCGAAGTCATTAAATGAGCATTTGAGTTCATCTAAATGGTGGGATTTCGGTAGAAAGCAGGGTGGCTTGTATGTATTTACACCATCTATTACAGCGGATAATGGTTTCTGGTACAGAGGTACTGCAGACAGTATCTGGCAGAATATCAGTTTCTTGAAGAATAGCCATGAGCCATATGTTGTTATTGCATCAGGCGATGGTATTTACAAATTAGACTACAATGATGTTTTAGAATATCATATTCAGAAAAAGGCAGACATTACAGTTGTTTGCAAGGACATCGATGAAGCTCAGGACGTTACTAGATTTGGTCTTGTTAAGACTGATGAAGACGGCAGAATCGTTGATTTTGAAGAAAAGCCAATGGCATCAGAGAACAGAACGGTTTCAACAGGTGTTTACATCATAAGAAGAAGACTTCTTATTGAGCTTATCGAAAAGTGTGCAGAAGAAGAAAGATATGATTTTGTAAATGATATACTTATCAGATACAAGAATTTAAAGAAGATTTGTGCTTATAAGCTGGATTCATATTGGAGTAATATTTCATCTGTTGAATCTTACTACAATACAAATATGGATTTCTTAAAGCCTGATATTAGAAATTACTTCTTCAAGCAGCATCCTGACATTTATTCAAAGGTTGACGATATGCCACCTGCGAAGTACAATCCGGGTTCTAATATTAAGAACAGCTTGATTTCAAGCGGTTGTATTATTAATGGTCAGGTAGAGAATTCTATTCTGTTTAAGAAAGCCTTTGTAGGCAATAATTGTATCATCAAGAACTGTATCATCATGAACAATGTTTACATCGGTGATAACACATATCTTGAGAACTGTATTGTTGAAAGCAGAGGCACAATACGTGCAAACACAACTCATATCGGCGAAAATGGAGAGATAAAGATTGTGGTTGAGCGCAATGAAAGATTAGGATTTTAGCGAGAACTTGTAGAAAGGGGGCTTTTTACATGAAAGTAACAGATGTAAGAGTGCGAAAAATCAACGGCGAAGGCAAGTTAAGAGCAATTGTTTCCATAACATTGGATGATATATTTGTAGTTCATGATATCAAGGTTATCGATGGCGATACAGGATTGTTCATAGCGATGCCAAGTAAAAAGGCTGCCGACGGGATGTTCAGAGACATAGCACATCCTATTAATTCAGAAACAAGAGAATACTTGAAAAAAACAATTATCGAGGCCTACGATAAGGCTGAGTAAAATAAGAATGGGCGCATCCGAAGGGATGCGCCTGTTTGATTGTAGCCTATATTGTTATCTGAAATATGATATCATTATCAGGTCCTTCATTATCTGCGCGAACACGTCCCTTGTATTGTTCTATAACAATATTTCTCAAGGTTGGTAGGCCAAGACCGGCATGCTTCCTTGAAAAAATAGAAGTGTTTTTTGTAGAATATCCAGGTGTAAAAAACTTAGTGCGATGCTCGCACAACATTTTATATCCTTTGTTGCGTGTTTTAAAAATGATTTTTCCGTCCGTACTATCAATATAGACATAAGCAGCTTCACCACATTCAATGGCTTCAACTGCATTGTCAATAAGTATTCCAAATAATTCCACCAACACATATTCCGGAGCCTTTGATTTTAATTCATAGTTATCAACTTCAATTATCAGGAATTTGTTATTCTTTGCAGCCTCCTGCTCCTTCATATATAAAAAACCTGCAATCATCTTCATATTGATTTTTAATATGTAAGCCGGCATATCCAGTTGCTTAGACAACTCGAGATGTTCGTTTATGGCACTGACCAGCGAGTCGTAATCTTTGTTATTATACATTAATGACAAAATAGCCTGAATCTCATTTGAATGGTGGTGCTGTCGCCTACGTACTGTAGTAATAAGGGACTCAATCATTGGAAAATATTTTTCATAGGCGTCCAATTGCTTTCGCTGTTTGCGAATGGTGTTAAATTGGTTTAGTGCGACAATATTTATGCTGATGAGGATTATTAATGTTACTACGAAAAATATAATAATATCAATAAAACGAGAGCTATTTATCTTATAATACATAGAAATAATATAGACAAAGGCGAAAAAGTTTGCTATTAAGATAATTCCTAAACGATTGTTTTTAAAAATTAAGTTATAAAATTTATATATAGGTACAAATTTTTCTATGATAATTGCGATACAGAGACAGTAAAAAATGCATGAGATTGCCAATATATCTTGATTTGATAATTTTAATATGTTTGTATATACATATACATATGGTAATTGTAAGATTACTATAAAAATGTAACTACATAAAAATGAACATATTGTATC
>CAYWDL010000216.1:0-3747 GCA_964457015.1 uncultured Roseburia sp.
AATAATATTGAATCATACGAAATATCAGTTACCAATTCCGGAGTTACCATTCCAGCTGATAGTATGGATAAAATATTTAATAAGTTTTATCAGGCTGATGAATCTCATTCAGCCGAAGGAAACGGTGTGGGATTGTCCGTTGTAAAAAAGATCATAGAGCTACATGGTGGCAATATAAAGGTCAAATCTCAAAACGGTGTAACAACATTTATTGTATATATACCTAAATCTCCAAATAAATAGTATAGTATTAAACAAAAAGCGAACCGTTCACAAACAGTTCGTTTTTTGTTTAGCTTCAGTTTATTTTGGATAATTACATTATATATAGTAAGGGAGGATGATTTTTATGACTAATTCAAAAAAGAAGATTTTATTTCTATATAACCCAAAATCAGGTAAATCAAAGATAAAGAACTATCTGACTGATATTATTGATATTTTTATAAGAGCAGAATATCAGGTGATGGTTCATTCAACTCAAGGTATAAATGATGCAAAAAAAATGGTAATAAATTGTGATAAAAAAGAGTTTGATTTTATTGTCTGCTGTGGTGGTGATGGAACTCTTGACGAAGTAGTTACAGGAATGATGCAATGTGAAGAAAAGCTTCCAATTGGGTATATTCCGGCCGGAAGCACCAATGATTTTGCCAAAAGTCTTGGAATATCAAATGATATGATAATTGCCACAAGTGATATTGTGTTTGGAAAGCTTTTTAGCTGTGACATAGGACGATTCAATGGTGATGCCTTTGTATATATTGCTGCATTTGGCATATTTACAGAAGTGTCTTACGAGACGGACCAGCATTTAAAGAATTCGCTCGGTCATATGGCTTACATACTAAAGGGTATTCAAAGTCTGACATCAATCAAATCATATAAAATGAAAATTGAATATGAAGACAAATGCATTGAGGATGATTTCATATATGGCATGATAACAAATTCATCATCCGTAGGGGGATTTAAAGATATTACCGGAAGTGATATAAAGCTTGATGATGGTGTGTTTGAGGTTACTTTGATAAAAAAGCCTATAAATCTAATAGAATTACATAATATTGTGTTTTCAATCATGAATAAGAAAATGGATGCAAATTGTATCATTAGTTTTAAGACCAATCATTTGGAAGCAGAAAGTACTGACGATATTAATTGGACCTTAGATGGTGAATTTGGTGGAAAGCAAAAAAAAGTAGTTATTGACAATGTCAATAAAGCACTTTCAATTATTGTCAAAAAATAAAACATGGAGGAATGATTATGATTAGATTATTATCAAAATTAAGAAGCCATGATTGGGGATGTGTGGCAATAGCAATAGTTTTTATCGTTACCCAGGTATGGCTTGACTTAAAAATGCCGGATTATATGTCCGAAATAACAGTTTTGGTACAAACACCGGGAAGTGAGATGTCAGAGGTATTAATCGCAGGCGGAAAAATGCTTATATGCGCACTGGGAAGCTTGATTTCAGCAATAATTGTAGCCGTTTTAGCTTCAAGAATCGCTACAGATTTTGGCGCCGATTTAAGAAAGCTTATGTTTTCCAAGGTGCAAAGCTTCTCCATGGAAGAGATAGGAAAATTTTCAACATCAAGCCTTATAACAAGGACAACAAACGACATACAACAGGTTCAAATGCTTATCATTATGGGACTTCAGTCAATCATAAAAGCTCCTATTATGGCTTGTTGGGCAATTACTAAAATTGCAAACAAAAACACCACATGGACCATAACAACAGGTATAGCAATTGTATTATTGCTATTAATTGTAATTATATGTGTTGTGATAGTTCTGCCAAAGTTTAAAAGGGTCCAAATACTGACAGATAACATAAACAGAGTGACAAGGGAAAACCTCACTGGAATCAGGGTTGTTCGTGCATATAATGCCGAAGCCTATCAGGAAGATAAATTTGAAGCTGCAAATCATGATTTAACAAAAACGCATTTATTCACAAGCAGAGCTATGTCACTAATGATGCCATCCATTCAGCTGATTATGAACAGCCTTACACTTGCCATTTACTGGTTAGGCGCAGCCATGATTAATGAAGCTGAAATGATGGATAAAATAACCTTATTCTCAGATATGATTGTATTTACCCAATATGCCATGCAGGTGGTAATGGCATTTATGATGCTTGTAATGATTTTCATGATATTACCAAGAGCTTCTGTTTCTGCAAGGCGAATACTTGAAGTTCTGGATACAAAGCTTTCCGTTGTAGATGGCACATTAATAAAGCCTGATACAAAAGAAACCGGAACTATCGAATTCAAAAATGTCAGCTTTAAATATCCTGCATCTGAAGAGTATGCACTTGAAAATATATGCTTTTCAGCAAAAAAAGGAGAAACAATTGCTATTATAGGTTCAACAGGCTGCGGAAAAAGCACAATGATTAATTTGATACCAAGATTTTACGATACTACAGAAGGTGAAGTACTTGTTGATGGTGTAAATATTAAAGAATATACTCAAAAAGCTCTTAGAAATAAGATTGGATATGTATCACAAAAGGCAATATTATTCTCCGGAAATATAGTTGAAAATATAGCCTATGGTGACAACGGAAAACTCAACAGACCAAAGTCGGATATTGTCGAAGCAGCTTACACAGCACAGGCAGCAGAATTTATCGAAAACCTGCCTGACGGATATGAAGCATATGTTGCGCAAGGTGGCTCAAATTTCTCCGGTGGTCAAAAACAAAGATTATCAATAGCGAGAGCAATATGCAGAAGACCTGAAATACTTATATTTGATGATTCTTTTTCAGCTCTCGATTACAAAACAGACAGAGTTTTGAGAAATCAGCTCAACAAGGACTGCAAGGATTCAACAAAAATCATAGTAGCACAACGTATAGGTACGATTCGCGACGCGGACCAGATTATAGTGTTAGAGGATGGAAGGATAGTTGGAAAAGGAAAGCATACAGAGCTTATGAATACTTGCGAAACATATAAACAAATTGCATATTCTCAGCTTTCGAAGGAGGAGTTAGCATAATGGAAGGAAGAAGAGGGCCTGGCGCACCAGGAAAGAAATTTGAACATTCCAAGGATTTTAAGGGTACATGGAAAAAGCTTTTGATTTACTGCAAAAAATATTGGGCAGCAATGATTATTTCAATAATTGGCGCCTGTATAGGAACAGTTTTGACATTACTTGGTCCTGATAAATTATCTGAAATGACCAAAGTTATTACAGAAGGTTTGATTACAGGGATTGATATGGAAGCAGTAGCAAAGATTGGTTTCACATTAGTTGCATTTTATGCTACAAGCGCCATATTATCCGCAATTCAACATCTTATAATGGCAAATGTGACTCAGAGTGTGTCAATGAGACTACGAAGGGATATATCAAAAAAAATCAACAGATTACCTATGTGGTATTATAACCGCACTACAACAGGAGATGTATTATCCAGAGTAACAAATGATGTTGATACCATTGCCCAGTCGTTAAATCAAAGTATTGGCACTTTGGTATCAGCAATGACATTGTTTTTCGGTTCAATTGTCATGATGCTTAAAACCGATGTAACAATGACTGTTGCTGCAATACTTTCAACATTAATCGGTTTTGTTCTGATGATGCTTATAATGGGACGTTCACAGAAGTATTTTTTTGAGCAGCAAAAAAGCTTAGGCTCCTTAAATGGTCATATTGAAGAAACATATTCAGGACATACGGTTGTTAAAGCATACAACGGAGAAGAAAAGG
>CAYWDL010000217.1:0-3744 GCA_964457015.1 uncultured Roseburia sp.
ATGAATAGATTGCCAAGCGGGAACAAAAGGCCTATATTCAGTCATATAAGAAGAAGACAGATGAATTGAACCAACTTCCGCATAAGATTGTAAAAAAATCATCTAAATATATGACTATTATTGCCGGTGGAGTAATTGCTTTTTTTGTGATGTGCGTAATTGGTGTATATATTGCATCTAATGGGATCGGTGACATTTCCTTAAAAGTGAGGGAAAAGCATATTGAAGTATTAGAAGGATATTATGATGCCGGAGTGTATGGTAAGATGGGTGATTACTTAGATTCGCATAATTTAAATGGGGCAACATATGAAAAGTACTATAGAGTTTACAGCCTGTATGATGGTGTAGAGTGGCGAAAAGAGGCCATTATCAACGAGGCTGAAGCTATTAAGATAATTGACATAAGTGTGGAGGATGTATCGCGAACAATGACTTACGTTTTTGAAGAATTAGCTGAAATGAAGTCATTCGAGGAAGAGGGGTTCGTATATGATGAAGAGGAAGCAATTTTATCGTTTAGGGAGAACTATATATCTACATTAAAGGAATATATGTTGCTAAGTGATGATGAAATAGAAAAGGCAATAGAAGTATATATTGAAAAAAAGAATTGTGATGATGTTGCAACGCTTGTAATAGAACGAATTAAAAGTAACTAAAAGTAAGGATGCTGGTGGAGGAAGATTAAATGCAATGTAAGAATTGTGGTGCAAATTATAAAACTAGAGAGCTTATGTGTCCGTATTGCCATACTGATAATATTATAGGAAAAATATGGAAGGCAAAACGAACAGAGGCAGAGCTTGAATATGAAAGAGAAAGAAAGGCAATGGGTAAAAAGTATTCATTTTATGTTATGGACAGGGTACTTAACAGGGCTTTAATTATTGCCGTTTTATCATTTTTATTGATTATAATAGGTGTGTTTTTGACCTTCTTTATTCAGGACAAATACAGAGAGCTTCGTAATGAGATAAAGCAGGATGAGATAATAAAAAAATTAGATGAATATTATGATGAGGGCAGATATGCTGAAATGTATGATTATATGAATAAGGAGGGAGTAGACGGAGATGAGTATTATCCATACATTCAGGCTGCTTTATTGGATTTTTCTTACCAAAAATATTTGAACTTTAAGTATGCATTTCTTGATATGTCATATGATGAACAAATGGAAGATGATTATTATATTGAATATGCAATAAATAATTCAATAACAGTATATACGATGGATATAGGTGTGTTGTCCGAGCTTGATCCGAAAAATGAGGAGTTGTATGAAAGCTATGCAAGGGAAATTGAATCTTTCTGGAAAAGTATTGTGGGTCTTACAGATGACGATATAGAATATATAACAAGCGAAGATACATATGTAGTGAAAAATAATATTGACAAGTATGTGGCAAATACAAAGGAAAGGTTGGGTGACGGTAATGAATAATAAGCAACCTTCTGTATTGAAAATAGTAATCAAATCCACTGTTCTTGTATTCATATTATCTATGATGATTTTACTTATGGTATTTACTGTGCAATATGCAGCAGGTACATACGATATTAGTATGTCAATGGCTGAGAAGATGGATATGTGTGAGGAATGCTATAGAGACAAGAATTATAGTAAAATGCGTGATTCCATGCAATTGTTTGATGCATATGAGGAAAGCTTTGATGTTTATTGGGAGGCGGTCAATGGATATGCGGATTATATGCAGTATCTGCAATGGAGTAATACTGCAGAAGAAGATGTTGAAGGAAGTGAGGAGATGGCGGAGTATTATAGGGAAAAAATTATAAAAAATGCTGAAAACTGCAAGTTTAGCGGCAATAAAAAGCAGTTAGAGGAGTACGCAAACGTTATTAATAAATAGGGCAGATATGGAACAGATTACGAAAAGCTATAGAGATAGTTATACAAGAAGTTAATAAAAAATAAAAGAGCGCTTAGGCGCTCTTTTTGCTTGGCAATTGTGCCAGAATAATAGCTGCAAACATTAGTATGCAACCAAAAACTTCCCGTATGGTTAATGTTTGATGTAATATTAAAAAACCGGCGATGACAGAAATGCAGGATTCCATACTGAGTATAAGGGATGCAACAGTTGGATTCATATTTTTTTGTCCAACAATCTGCAATGTATATGCAACACCGCTTGAAAGTACACCGGCATAAAGTATTGGTGCCCAGGCATCAAGCATTATTTTGAAATTGATTTCTTCTGTCAAAAGTGCAGGTATCAATGATATGATTCCGCAAACAAAAAACTGTATACAGGACATTTTCACGCCATCTGCCATTGGTGAAAAGTAGTCAATAACAAGTATGTGCAACGAAAAGAATATGGCACATATAAATATAAGCAAATCGCCCTTGCCAATGGATAATCCATCGGTAATGCAAAGAAGATATAATCCTGCAAGTGATAATGCAACAGCAATCCAAAGCTTGTAATCACACTTCTTTTTAAAGAAGATAAGTGAAATAATTGGAACTATTATGATATAGCAGGCTGTGATAAATCCAGCACGTCCTACAGTGGTGTACTGAATACCAATTTGTTGAAAATTACTTGCAATACATAGGATTATACCACAACAAATTCCTCCGATTATAAGAGTTTTTACATTTTTTTCTGATGAAGCCTCATTAGCTTTAGCATTTTTTTTAAGCTTTTGTGATATAAGTATGTAAGGGATAAGCACAATTCCACCAATAATGCTTCTTACTGTAGTAAAAGTAAATGGTTTGACGTATTCCATTCCAACGCTCTGTGCCACGAAGGCTGAACCCCAGATGGTTGCTGTTAAAAGTAAAATAAGTGAATTCTTTATATTAAACGACTTCATAAGTAACTCCATTTATAGAATTTTTGCGAAAAGCACGCAAGGCTAATTATAAACTTAAATACTTGACAAAGCAAGGCAAAACTAGGAAAATATAATAGTAATAAACGGAGGAAGAAGATGAATATGAAGATAGAAGCAGTATTATTTGATATGGATGGTTTGGTTCTTGATACCGAGAAGCTGTATACAAGGTTTTGGATGGAGGCGGCTAAGGAACTTGGTTATCCTATGACATTTGAACAGGGACTTGGAATGAGAAGTCTTAATAGAAATGAGGGAGAGGCAAAGCTTAAGTCATATTTTGGGGATAGCGTGGATTATGACCAGGTTAGAAATAAAAGAATCCAATTAATGGATGCATTTGTGGAAAGAGAGGGAGTGTATCTGAAGCCAGGAATTCATGAGCTTTTGGATTATTTGCAGGCAAAAGGCATAAAAACATCTATTGCAACCTCATCACCCATAGAGAGAACAGTGAAATATTTGTCGTCTGTTAACATAGATAAAAGATTTGATGAGCTGGTAAGTGGATATATGGTTGAAAAGGGTAAGCCGGAGCCGGATATATATCTGTATGCGGCGAAGAAGCTGGGAGTTAATCCGGAAAAATGTATGGTACTGGAGGATTCGCCGGCTGGGATACTGGCAGCTTACAGAGCCGGCTGCATACCGGTAATGGTACCGGACCAGGATGAGCCGGACGAGGAGACAAAAAGGCTGCTATATAAGAGAGTTGATAGTCTTTTTGCTGTTATGGATATTATTGAATAAAATTTTTTTCAAAATGATAAAAATTTCACTTTACAAAAATAAAAAAATCGTATACACTATCGGTGTGAAAACAATATAGAGATTGACAAGGGCGTCAGAATAGCTTGGAAACAAGCTGTT
>CAYWDL010000218.1:0-3731 GCA_964457015.1 uncultured Roseburia sp.
ACCCAAGAGTACAGAATGCTATTCCACTTAAGGGCTTTGAAACAGTTCAGCCTGCATATCAGTTCATCAAGGGATTATTACATTCTGAATCAGACCTTCAGATTGACCCAGACCATATGATGATTATCAGCCCTGACGAAGGTGGTACGGGGCGTGCTGTTTACCTTGCAAACGTTCTTGGACTTGATATGGGTATGTTCTATAAGAGAAGAGATTACACAAAGATTGTAAATGGTAAAAATCCTATCGTTGCACATGAATTTTTAGGTTCTTCTGTTGCAGGAAAGGACGTTCTTATCATTGACGATATGATTTCTTCCGGCGATAGCGTTATCGATGTTGCTAAAAAGTTAAAGGCACGCGACGCAAGAAAGGTATTTGTTGCTACTACATTTGGTTTATTTACAAATGGTTTAGAGAAGTTTGACCAGGCTTACGAGGAAGGCCTTATCAATAAGATTCTTACAACAAATGTTACTTACCAGACACCGGAGCTTTTACAGAGACCTTGGTATGTAAACTGTGATATGAACAAGTATATCTCTCTCATCATTGATACATTGAATCACGATGGTTCTATGAGCGAGTTATTAAACCCTGTTGACAGAATTCACAACAGAGTAAATGAATACAAAGAAACTGGAAAGCTTAATGACTAGTATAATATTGCAAAATAATATCCCGTCTGCAAACATTAAATTCACAGACGGGATTCTTTATTTCACCTTAAAATATCAGTGTCTTCCCATATAATATATATCATAAAATCCTTTGGCCAATCTATCTCTATTAGCTCATATATTTGTTCTTTTGAAAGATAAAAGCAACGCGCAAATCCACCCGAATTAATACTAGCAATAAGTTCATTATCAGACATTTCCTCATAATTTGTATGAAACTTCAATTCATCTGACATGTATCTTAATAATCTAACTTCCTCATCAATGCCTAAACTCGTTTCACACGGTGTATCCTTATACATCATTAAGCTTATAGGAAACAGTTTATTCGTTGTGTCTTGTAAAATATGTAATTTTTGACGCAAATCCGGTTCAATAGCATAATGAATAAACTCATCATCAAAGAAATCAAACTCTATCTCTTGTTCCATTATACATAACTGAAAATCATCCGGCCATTCTATTTTCAGCAATTCATATATTTGTTCTTTTGAAAGATAAAACAATATATTATTTGTGCCATTCATTTCAATTTCAACATTCAATTCTGCATCCGACATATCTCCGTAATTTGTATTATATTTTAAATCTTGAGACAAATATTTACATATTTTAAAAATATCAACTGATGTTAATTCAGTGTCTACATTGTTCCTAAAAATCAGCCTTATTGAAAATGTTTCATCCGTAGCATTCTTAATTTTATCAAGCAATTCCTTTTCAATAGAGAAATACAATAAAGGATCTTCGAAGCCAGCACCATCTATAGAATCCCATAAAATTGTTTTAGGTACATCAACTGTGGTTTCTTCTTCGTTTCCAGTGCTATTCTTTTTTGTTGTTTCCGTTTCATTATCTGTCGTTTCAACTGGTTCTTCGACTTTATTGCACGAAATCAAACACAATGACAATATTAGGCATATCATATTTATGAAAAACTTTTTCACCTTTACACACCTCTCCTTGTAAAATTAAATTTTAGTCACGACTGTTACAATTCGAATATAGCACAATTAATATAACATTACAACTCCTCCAACCACAATCTGCAATCTCAGTACCACAAACGACACGTTTGGACATTTTAACGACACGTTTGGACATTTTAACGACACGTTTGTAAAAAATATTCTTCTCTCCCTATGACTCAATCTTAGACATCAACTCATCCAGCTTCTCTTCGTGAATACTATTCCCCTTATCCTGTAAATACTCATAATAATCCTTTGCATCCACGCCGCCATATATGACTGCCTGCTCTATTCCAAGGCCGCCTGCATAACCAAAATCCTGCTTGCCATCATATCCATAGTAAATGTTTTGTAGCCACAAATCAAAGCCTGGTATTTGCTGACCTCCATAGCAGGTCCACGTACTTTCCTTTACACTTCTTAAAAAGTAATCAAAATATTTCGAACGGTCGTATTCTTCACCATACAAATCTATTATGTACTTATCACCTGTTTGATTATTGGGATGCCACTTAAGAAAACCTTCCCACACATCTTCATCCAATGTAATTGGACAATTGTTTTTTGAAACATATCTGTCCTCATCTCCGGATTCTTCAATAAGGTCCGGATAATACTTCAGCTTATATTTCCATCCTTCCGCTCCCCATGTCATAAATTTCAAAAGCTCATAGGCCTCTCTTGGATACTTTGTATTTGCCGAAATCGCTCCCATATCCATAGTAGCAAGATATGTGCCATCAGCTACATCTTCTTCATGCGGCATCATATATGGAACAAACACCACCTTATTGTCTTCTATCCATGTTTCTCTGACATAATAGTCTTCCCAATTCCACCAATAACTACAGTGCATTGCAGAATAACCATAATCCTCAGGATATAAGACTCCTACGCCATATTTTTCAGCAAGCTGCTCTACCCCGCCATAGGCAAGCTCTTTAGGGGTATTCTCATTTTGCATCCACTTAGCCTCCAAATTCATTCCATATGCCCAATTTTCCATATCAAACTGGGTTCCATTCCAACCAAACTCACCGATACATTCTTTATCCGACGCCAAAGGATACCATGTAATCACTGAAACTCCGCTTGTTGTTCCGAATATATGCTTATTATAGACCTTATCCGTTATAGTCATTCTTTCAACTGTTTCTTCAAACTCATCCCATGTCCAGTCCATAGACGGAATCTCTTCATCATTTCTTACGAACACATCCAAGTTAACAAATGCTGCCGTAGGATAAAACTTAACCGGTGTAGTCCACTTTGCTTCTGTTCCATAGTAGCCTAACTTAAACTCATTAATTCCCTTTATGACATTTTTGGACTCCGGGTCATATTTCCACAAAAGGGACATATCAAAAAGAAATCCATTGTTAATAAACACATCCGGCGAGCCTAGAATCCAAAAACAATCCGGCAGCTGACCCGTAGCGGCCCATGCATACAATTGGTCACCACAGCTTCCAACATCATACTGTATTAATTCTACCGTAATATTAGGATACAGCTTTTCAAATTCCTCTTTAAGCTTTTCACTAATCTCCAAATCATGCCAAAACCAATATCTAAGAGTAATCTCTTCATTTGTCATATCTGCAAGTACATATTCAGACTCATTGGATGTAACCTCTTTCCTCTCTTCATTTTCCTTTTCACAACCAGAAAAAATGCTTACAAACATAGCTATAACAATCATTAGCGATACTATTTTTCTGCCTTTATCTCCCATAAAAATCTTCCTCCAACCATTTATCATTCATTATCATCTTATACTAATATAGACAACTTTTAGCCCCAAATTACATTGTGCATTCTGCACAAAACTTTTCTTATCTTTTTGTAAACTTTGACATATATTGAGAAAAAAATATTTCCACTTCCAAAATGACGATGTTTCGCTTATTATAGTAGACGAAGGTTATCGATGTTTCATCGTTAACACAGATTATCTCGCACATGCGAGTTTAAATATATATAATTATAATATACTCAAAGGAGAACAAAAACATGGCAAACATTAATGATTGTCCAGAAAAGCAGCCAATGACTCAGGAATATCTTGAGAAAATGAATG
>CAYWDL010000219.1:0-3709 GCA_964457015.1 uncultured Roseburia sp.
TCACCTTAACATCATAAATGTAAATACCGCTATTTGTTGAGTAAAGGTAATATGTTCCTGCCTCTGAAACAGTATATGTTGAAACACCTGCTGTTCCTGATACTGTTGCATCACCAACTGTTGTTCCGCCTACACTATCCTTTGCAAGTCTGATTACTCTTGTTGCACTTGTACTTGTTGAAATACCGATAACTTCAACTGTTGCCGCACCTGTTGTTGTAAACTTGATGTAACGTCCTGTACTGTTTGCTGCACCATTCATTTTAATTCTCTGTGTATAAGATGTTCCGTTTACTGTTGTTGAAGCACTTTCAACAGAGATGTACTTGCTTGATGAAGCACCGATTGTAAAGTCGCCATATGTATAGTCTGATTTATAAGTTCCCTTTGTAAGGTTATTTGCATTTAATTCTGTTGTAGTAGTTGTTGTACTACTTGAACCAGAACCTGATGAAGAACCGTTTGATGAGGAACCACTAGAACCTGAAGTTGTTGTGCTAGTATTTCCGCAAATATCGTTAAATACATAAAGTGATTTCATTGCCTGACCATTTGCATCAAATAATGTCATATTATCCCATGATGAACCACGATCTGTCGTAGAATAGCTACTTACTGATGATTCATATAATAACTCATAATTACCTGATGAAGATGATGCCCAACCTGTACCATATGCACCTGATGTAGAGCTATCTACACCAATCCATTCAGGAGCCCAGTAGAATGCGCCAAGTCCATATCCTGACATTGACTTATTAACTGATGCTACAGCTTCAAATACATCGTGAAGAGCTGCTGCCTGACCATCTACACTTACACTATAATTAGAATAACTCATAGATGAACTATGAACCATATTGTTTTCAGAATCATTATTTGTATCTGTATATGGATAAGCTGTTTCTGCAACGAGAACCTTCTTATTATATTTCTTTGCAATGCTTAATAATGTTTCTGCAAGATCATCTGTTGAACCATGCCACATTGGATAGAATGATGTAGCAAAAACATCATAATCAACGCCCATATTATTTACACATTCAGCATACCATTCACCATTTGAAAGTAAATCTGTGAAATGAAGTACTTTGAGCATTGATTTTCCATATGAACTGTTAACATCATCTACTGCATAACAGCCCTGCTGCATTAACTCTGCAACACCTGTGCTTAAATTCCATGTACCATCATATAATCCACCAACACCGCACATAGAACCATTTGTTTCATTACCAATCTGAACCATTCCTACATCTACGCCGTAGTCTAACAGTTCACAAAGTGAATCATATGTAAAGTTATAAACTGCATCCTTCTTGTATGCCAAGCTATAACTTGACCATGCCTTTGGAGCATACTGTTTTGCCGGGTCAGCCCAGAAATCAGAATAATGGAAGTCAATGAATACCTTCATTCCTGCATCTGTTGCTCTCTTACCAAGCACCTTAGCATTATATAAATCACAATTACCAGCACCATATCCTTTGTATGGCGAAGTAGAATCATATGGATTATTCCATATACGAATTCTTACATAATTAACACCAGCACCTGCGAGAATATCAAAAATGTCTCCAGATGTTCCGTCAAGATATTTGTATGCTATACCACTACTTTCAAGGGCAATAACTTCTGAAATATCTACGCCTCTGGCAAAGTCACTTGGCATATTTGATACCGTTGACACACCTGATACACTAGATGAACTTGCCGCTTTTACTGTTGTGCTTTCTCCGCCCCCTGTAAAGCACATTGAAACAACTGTCGCTGCTGCTAATACTCCCGCAACTACCTTTTTAAGTAATTTGCTTCTCATTCACGTTCTCCTTTTATAAATATGTTTTTTCTTTCCGTTGCGCTCTTTTGCGCTACCGTTCTTTGCTACATCTAGAGTATAACAAAGCTAAAATTTTAGTGCAATGTGTTAAATTTCTATTAATTTTCGATATTTTTTGTGCAAATTGCACAATATTTGCGCAATCCGTTGTTCATTTACGTTATTTTGCATAATAAAAAATATGCGCAACAGTTGTTACGCACATTAATTAACTACATTTATCATAACACAATTGTAGACTTATAATACTAATATATTGACACCTTATATCCACTTTCGAATATCATAATAAAGATTCAATGTTCCTGAAAACGCAAGAATATTTGGATTTTTTGGCAATCCAATAAGCTTCAACCATCATATACTCCTCTTTTCTCATCGCGATGTAAGTTCATTATAATATTATGTGTGGGTTATATCTTGACTTTTTTGAGGATTATAAAAATAAGGCGAAAAGCAATAAAACCAGCTTTTCACCTTAACACAATTTATTTACACAATCTCTTTACTATCCAATAATATCGTTACCGGTCCATCATTTAATAATTCAACCTTCATATCGGCACCGAATTCACCAGTTTCTACAACCGCTATCTGTTTCTTACATTCTGCTATAATATACTGATACATTTCATTTGCCATATCAGGCTTACCCGCCTTTATAAATGATGGACGGTTGCCTTTCTTGCAATCAGCATACAATGTAAACTGGGATATTAACAGTAATTCACCATTCACATCCTTCAATGACAGATTCATCTTATCATTCTCATCTTGAAAAACTCGAAGACCTATTAATTTTGATACCATCTTATCTGCTATAGCTTTAGTATCACTATCCTCAACACCGATTAAAACCATAAATCCTTTTCCGATTTTTCCAATCACCTGTCCATCAACATTCACCGATGAATGTGTAACTCTCTGTATCACAAATCTCATCACGTATCCCCTTAAATCTCTTTATATGGCTTGCGTCCACAACATTTTTTCTCAGTACAATATCCAACCACCTCGCACTTAGGCAAGAAATAATTGTCTACCAAATATTGCCATTCATCCGAATATTCTCTAAGCGCCTTCATCAAATCTCTCATAAGTTCACGATACTCCCAGTACGCTCTTGTACAAAGTCTTTGATGAGACATATCAATAAGATTACGAAGGTTTCTCTTATCAACTATTTTTGTACTCATTCCTAGCGGTAACAGCATTGCCGCATCCTCTCTTGGAATGCCACAATTCCCTTCAAGCTCTGAACAGGCTTTTGTGATAGCCTCCATCATACCTACATAAATATTCTTTGCTTCCTCATTAGCAGCAACCTTTGGCGGAATAACATAATCAAACTCTTTGTAATTGATATATCTTGTACTAGCCTGAAGTCTGGTTGGAGCTCCACCAAGATGTGTATACCACTCCCTGATAACTCTTGCCGAATAACCATCAATAATCATCTCAACATTAATATATTCCATAACTCTGTGATGACCTGACTTAATGCAATCAAGACCTCTGGCATAATTCTTAGCAACATCTTCTATATTTGCCCCCCAACACACTCCAGCTCGTTCACCCATAAGTGTGATAGGATTCTTTGTTGTCTCTTTAATAATTGTAACTGTTCCCATTGTATCCTCCATTTATCAAGTGTTCTGTAATATTTCAAAAGCCAGTATATAAAATATTCTCGGTTCAATGACACCTTCGGGGTCAATTATAGAGTATTTTCCATCATTTTTCAATAGAAGATTATCATGATGCTTCTCAATGTATTTCCATGAATAATTCTTCTTTTCCCTACAAATTGGAATTTGGGGCGCTAAAGTTATATTTTCGAACCTGCCGGCAGACTGGTTGGGTAAAAAC
>CAYWDL010000220.1:0-3687 GCA_964457015.1 uncultured Roseburia sp.
CTTACACAGCTACGGAGATAGTTAGTGCATTAAAGGAAACTGTAGACATTCCAATTCAGTTACATACTCATTATACATCAGGTGTTGCATCAATGACTTACCTTAAGGCAATTGAAGCTGGTGTTGACATTGTTGATACAGCTATGTCACCATTGGCATTAGGTACAAGCCAGCCGGCAACAGAGGTTATGGTTGAAACATTTAAGGGTACTGAATTTGATACCGGTTTGGACCAGAGTTTACTTGCACAGATTGCAGATTACTTTAGACCAATCAAGGAAGATTACTTAAAGAGTGGACTTCTTAATCCTAAGGTAATGGGTGTTGATATTAAGACGCTTTTATATCAGGTTCCAGGTGGAATGCTTTCAAACATGGTTTCGCAATTAAAGGAAATGCATGCTGAAGACAAGTATTATGAAGTTTTGCAGGAGGTTCCAAGAGTTAGAAAAGATCTTGGTGAGCCACCACTTGTTACACCTTCATCACAGATTGTTGGTACACAGGCAGTATTAAATGTTATTAATGGTGAAAGATATAAGACTGCAACCAAGGAAACTAAGGCTATTTTAAGAGGTGAATACGGTCAGACTGTAAAGCCTTTTAATGCCGAAGTACAGAAAAAGGTTATTGGTGATGAAGAGCCGATTACATGCAGACCGGCAGATTTGCTTGGCAAGGAGCTTGATAAGCTTGAAGCTGAGATGGCAGAGTGGAAGGAACAGGATGAGGACGTATTATCATACGCATTATTCCCACAGGTTGCAACAGATTTCTTCAAGTATCGTAAAGCACAGAAGGATAAAGTGGATATGACTGTTGCTGATACAAAGAATGGAGCATATCCTGTGTAGGGATAGTGACTAAAACTTATTACGAGAGGAAATTACAATAATGAAAAAGAATGATAAAAAGAATCTGATCATAGGTATCGCTGTAGTTGCGGTGGTTGTGATTGTAGCGATTATTGCGATTGTATCAGGAAAGGACAA
Source organism: uncultured Roseburia sp. (assembly GCA_964457015.1). Taxonomy (GTDB): domain Bacteria; phylum Bacillota; class Clostridia; order Lachnospirales; family Lachnospiraceae; genus SVEL01. The sequence goes on from CAYWDL010000220.1 coordinate 993, forward strand.
GAAGAATACGGATGATGTATTTATTGTTGGTTTTGATGCAAACTTTGAGCCGTATGGCTTTAGAGAAGATGGCGAATACAAGGGCTTTGACCTTGATTTAGCAGCTGAAGTGTGCGAAAGAAATGGCTGGGAGTTTGTAAAGCAGCCTATTGAGTGGGCATCAAAGGATATGGAGCTTAATGAAAATAATATTGATTGTATCTGGAATGGATTCACAATGAGCGATGAAAGACTTGACAAGTATGTATGGTCTGAGCCTTATGTTGATAACAGTCAGGTTATTATTGTTAAAAAAACTTCAGGAATAGAAAAGCTTGCTGATCTTGCTGATAAAAAGGTAGCAGTACAGGCTTCTTCATCGGCTCTCGAAGCTATAAATGGTGAAGAGTGTACTGAATTAAAGGCATCTTTAGACGAATTATTAGAGGTTGCTGATTATGATACTGCATTTCTTGAATTAAAGTCGGATAATGTAGATGCAGTTGCTATGGATATTGGTGTTGCTAAGGCAAAGGTAGAAGATTATGGTGATGAGTATGTTATACTCGATGAAATCCTTGCGACAGAAAAGTATGCAGTAGGTTTCAAGTTGGGCAATGAAGAATTGAGAGATAAGGTTCAGAAGACTCTTGATGAAATGGTTGCTGACGGAACTTTTGAAAAAATTGCAAAGGAATGGGGCCTTGAAGATTCTGTTTGTCTTGGTAAATAAAACAAAAAAGGATTATTATTATGAGTTTTTTTGATGCATGGCAACAAATGAGTGCCTATATGTTAGAAACAGTAAAGATATTCTTTCTTACATTGGTTTTCACTCTTCCTTTAGGATTGATTATTACGTTTGGAAGAATGTCTAAGATAAAGATAATCAAAGCGATAACTACTGTATATATATCGATAATGCGTGGTACCCCGCTTATGTTACAGCTTTTGGTTGTATACTTTGGCCCATCTATCCTGTTTGGGTTGAAGGGGTTTGACAGATTCCAGGCGGTTATTGTAGGCTTTGTTTTGAATTATGCAGCATATTTTGCGGAAATATATAGAGCGGGTATTGAATCTATACCGGTTGGACAATATGAAGCAGCGAAGGTTCTGGGCTATAGCAAAGCCCAGACCTTCATTAAGATTATATTACCACAGGTTGTAAAAAGAGTTTTGCCACCTGTGACAAATGAAGTAATCACTCTTGTTAAGGATACTTCATTAGCTTTTTCAATTTCATATATGGAAATGTTTGCTGTGGCTAAGCAGCTTACATCCAGCTATTCATCTATGATGCCATTATTGGTTGCAGGTGTGTTTTTCTATATCTTTAACCTTTTGGTGGCTTTTGTTATGAATTTAATTGAAAAGAAATTAAGTTATTACCGTTAGAAGTGGAGTTAATATGAGTAATTTATTAGAAATAAAAAATTTGAAAAAGCAATTTGAAGACCAGGAAGTGTTGGAGGTATTAAAGGATATTTCATTTTCTGTTAAAGAGGGTGATGTTGTATCTATTCTTGGACCTTCGGGTTCAGGAAAAACCACTTTGCTTCGCTGTGCTACAATGTTAGAAAAAGTCACATCAGGCGAAATAATATATCTTGGTGAGCATGCTGTGAAAAATGATGAAAATGGTAATGCTGTGTATAGTAAAAGTAATGATTTGAAGAGAATTCAGGGATACTTTGGTTTGGTGTTCCAGAATTTTAATCTTTTTCCACATTACAATGTTATGAAAAATATTATGGATGCTCCTGTAAACATTCATAAGAGAGATTTTGATGAAGTGGAAGCACAGTGTGTCAAGCTTTTGGAAAAAATGGGTTTGGCCGATAAAATGGAAGCATATCCATATCAATTATCAGGTGGTCAGCAGCAGAGAGTTGCTATTGCAAGGGCGTTGGCTATGAATCCAAAGATTTTATTCTTTGATGAACCAACAAGTGCACTGGACCCGGAGCTTACAGGTGAGATTTTGAAGGTTATCAGAGAACTGGCAGAAGAGAAGATGACTATGGTTATTGTTACTCACGAGATTAATTTTGCCAGAGAGGTATCCAATAGAGTAATATTTATGGAGAATGGTGTTATTGTTGAGGATGGTACACCTGAAGAGGTTATTGATAATCCTAAAAATGAAAGAACTAAAGAATTTTTATGTAAATTCGAAAAATAGGCGGTATTGTTTTGAAGAATAGTGAAGATATGAGAAAATTGAATCTGACCCAGAGAATGAGCGAAAAATTGCCTAGTATGAGTAAAGGTCAGAAAAAGCTTGTGAATTATATAACACTACATTACTCAAAGGCGGTGTTTATGACTGCAGCAAAGCTTGGCAAGGAGGTTGGTGTCAGCGAATCGACAGTTGTAAGATTTGCCACACTTTTAGGTTATAAGGGCTATCCGGAATTCCAAAAGGCATTGGAAGGAATGGTTCAGGAGAAGCTTAATTCTATTGAAAAGATAGAGATTTCATCCAAAAATCTGTCGAGACAGGAGATATTGGAGACTGTATTAAAGGCTGACGCTGAAAAGCTGAAGCTTACTCTGGATACAATAGATAGAGATGCATTTAATGAGGCAGTTGAAACTATATTGAATTCAAAGAAAATATATATAGTCGGTATTAGAAGCTGCGCTCCGTTGGCAAGTTTTTTAGGCTTTTATCTTAATCTTATGTTTGATGATGTTGTAGTAGTTTCGACAA
>CAYWDL010000221.1:0-3655 GCA_964457015.1 uncultured Roseburia sp.
TCAATCGATAAAACGTTTGTATTTTCATATATATTAAATCCTAATAAGAAAAATATACAACTTGTAAATGATATTGCAAAGAAATTAGGTGCATAGGTTATTAATATTATTGATTCTGATGAAAATTGCAAGGAAAAGAATATAATTGCGTATGAGTATAAGAATTATTTATATGAAATTGCAATAGAAGATTTCTTGTATTACTTTGCTAATAGCGAGTTTGTGATAACTGATTCTTTCCATGGTACATGCTTTGCGCTTATTTTGAACAAAAAGTTTGCAGCAATTAAGAATAGACAGAGTGAAAGATTCAATATATTTTCTAAGTTTGGAAATGCATCAGAGAGGGTGTTTGAATCTGTTGGTGAATGTGATGTTTGCAAAATGACAGCGGATATTAATTTCATAGACATTAATAAGGATATTGAAAAATTACGAGAAGCTTCATTGAATTGGTTGAGTAATAATATCTAAATGGAGATAGGGTAGGAAAAATGAACGTATCAGTATGTATAATAACAAAAAACGAACGGGAAAAACTTCATAAATGCTTATCTGCCATCAAAGACTATGATTGCGAAATTGTGGTGGTTGATACAGGTTCCACAGACGGAACAAAGGAGATGGCAGCAGAGTTTACAGAGAATATCTATGATTTCCGGTGGTGTGATAATTTTGCAACAGCGCGTAACTTTGCAGCGGATAAAGCCACAAATGATTTGATATTGATGATTGATAGCGATGAGTATGTGACGGAGTTTGATATTGCAAGAGTGATGAAGGTCATAGCAAAGCATCCACAGGCTCTTGGGCGAATCAAACGAAATAATGTTATTAACGATAACGGCGAAGAGAGAATTGTTAACGAATACATTAGCAGAGTATACAGAAAGTCTGAGTTTGAATACGAAGGGCGTATACATGAGCAGTTGGTGGACAAACAAAGAACTTATGAGTATGAAAATTATGAGTTGCCGATTACGGTCTTGCATGATGGATATTCAGGTGATGTTCAGGATAAAAGGGCAAAGGCAGAAAGAAATATTAAGCTGCTATTGCTGGATTTGGAAGAGAGACCGGATGATACATATGTATTATATCAGCTTGGAAAGAGCTACTATATGGCGGCGGATTACGAAAATGCGTTGGAATATTTTGATATAGCACTGGGATATGATGTGAATCCAAAACTTGAATATGTCATAGATATGGTGGAAACATATGGATATACATTGCTTAATCTTAAGATGTATGATGTGGCATTACAGCTTTATGGTGTGTATAAAGAATTTGGTGACTGCGCAGATTTTAAGATACTGATGGGACTTATATTTATGAATAATATGATGTTTGATGAGGCGGTTAAGGAATTTTTAGGCGCGACAAAATATTCAGATGCAAGAACTGTTGGGGCAAATAGCTTTATAGCTTATTATAATGCGGGGGTTATAAAGGAATGTCTTGGTGATAAGGCTCTGGCAAAAGAATATTATCTCAAGGCAGGGGAATACCCTAAAGCGAAGGCTCGATTGGAAGTAATATAATAATAATAAAATGGTGATATAGCATTTAGTAAATAGAAATGTTATATCACCATTTTAGCTATTTATATATATCCGTTAAACAAAAATCCGCTATACATTGAGCTTACATAAGGACTTGGCATATTCCTTGTAGGATGTGGATATGCAATCATCTTTTTGTCTATGTACTGAATTGGATTCAGTGCGATGTTGTCGGACTTTCTTATAAGAGAATTCTTGAAGTGATTAAGCTTGTCAAGGTTCTCTGTAAGTGTGCCTTCACGGGCTGATTGAATAAGAAGAGATTCCTCTAATTGTAAATGTCCGTCGGGTAATACCGTGAAGCCGGCAGCGTCCAAAGAATATTTATAATTCTTTGCAATACCTGTAATGTCTCTATAAAACTGGCTTGATTCATAGGTTCCTTGATCCTTGTGCTTTGCAAAATCAACAGTTTTATTGTAAACATCTATAAATTCATTAATATTCTCTATAAGTGCATCAAAGTCGGGCTTTAATCCAATTATGGTGTCATCGCCTTCGATACTTGTACCTACGAGCTCAATTTCAAACTGCTCCGGTATGGAAATAGTATTAGAAGCGGACGATTTTTCAATACCATTTATGGTAAATGCTGCGTTGCCCGGTTCGGAATATACCTTATCCAAGCCTAAGAAGGAAACAGCATCGCCATGCTCCTCGCCGCGAGTATCTGATATGATAAATGTCAGGCCTCTATTGGCAAATGATGTAACACCTGTTGATTCGGAGGTCAGCTTCAATGCTGTGTGTTCGTCAGCGTTTTCGGAAATCTCAGCTGTAACACCTATGTTAGACTTATTAATGAGTCTTGCCAGCTTTTCCTGAATGTCAAAATTCGTATCGCTGGACTTAACATTGAACTGGAATTCATATGTATATTCTCCAATGCTTAAATCAAAGGAATAAGGTCCTTTTGATAATCCGGAAGCATCCTTTTGTAAGTAATTACCCACATTTACCTGAGGTGTGGCAAGCTTCTTTACATTAAGCTCAAGTTCGGGAACCTCAGCCTTTTTATCAGATGAAGAGCCAATGTATTTTGCTTTAGCTACCTTATTATTGGAAGAAGAAGCTTTTTTCTTGGAAGAGCCTGAAATATTGCCCTCTTCATCTGTAAGGGTAGCAGCCACATATTTTATCTGACGGGCAGTTTCCTTTAAATCAATGGCATACTGCTTGATATTGTCTGTCGATTCGAGCTTATAAAGGGGAGATTTTTTATTAATCTTCAGCATATTATTATAAACTTCGCGTAATTCACTTTTCTTGTGGGTATCATACTTTGAAACGCTTCCCTGTGAATAAGCGGAAACGTAATAATTTAATGCGTTGCTAATCATCTGAATCACCTCCTTGTTCAGAACACTAACTGTGGTAAAAATCCATTTTTACAACTACATTATAACATTTATAAGTTTTTTTGTCAAAATATAATTTATTTTCTTGACTTGCAAATGCGTTTTGTGTTATAGTAGTCGGGCGATGGAAGAAGTCTTTTTTTTGTGCGCTTTTTTTTAGGAAGAGCAAATTGCTGTTTTTAAAAGGAAAAGCACGAGAAAAACGCAAAACAAAAATGAATATAAAGCGAGGTGGAAGTTGTGCGCGTAAAGATCACATTGGCATGTACGGATTGTAAGCAGCGTAATTACAATATGACTAAAGACAAGAAGACACATCCGGACAGAATGGAAACAAAGAAGTATTGCAAGTTCTGTAAATCACACACATTACACAAAGAAACAAAGTAATGAGAATGGAGGACAATATGAGCGAAACTATGGAAAACACTCCAGTAGAAGAAGTAACTTCTGTTAAGGAAGAGAAATCTGTTAAAGAAGCCTCAAAGAAGGATGCTGCTTCGAAAAAGAAGGAGAAAGCTCCGAAGAAAAAAGGCTTTTTCTCAGGCGTAAAAGCAGAGTTTAAGAAAATTATCTGGCCTGATAAAGCTACTGTTGCTCGTCAGACATTGGCAGTTGTACTGGTTACTATTGTTTTAGGAGTCATCATCGTGGTTGTAGACAACCTCATTCAGAGTGGCTTAGGATTTATTTTATAATAAGGTGATTGTATGGCAGAAGCAAATTGGTATG
>CAYWDL010000222.1:0-3638 GCA_964457015.1 uncultured Roseburia sp.
ATTTGCTACATTTACTATTGCCTCTTTAACATTTCCATCATACTCAAATGTTGCCGGCAATGTAATTGCAATATCATCTTTCACTGGTGTTGCCTTATCAATAGTGAATTCAAGTGTCACACTACCCATATAGTAAGCATTATCATCCGGTACTGCAATTGTTACTGTATAATCACCTGCATCAATAGGCTCTACCTCTGCCAATGTGCTTACCATAGCGCCAGCCCTTGCATAAGTAATCACATATTCACCAGTATACTTACTTATTGGTGTTCCAGTATATCCCTGCTTTACAGTACCATCGTAAATAAGACCTGTAGCAGCCTCTACACCTGTGATAGCTACAACCTCCTTGTCGACAAGTGAAATCCTAACTTTAATTGTTGTATCTTTATAATTCTCCATTGATACATAAACAGTAAATGTATCTGCTTTAATACTATCTGATACCAATGTATCAAATGTAATTATTCCATCATCAGATATTTCCTCATTTGCATAAACTTCACTTGATACAAATTCCACAATATAAGAAGTTGTTCCTCTATCATCCGTCAGCAATGATTAAATATCAATTATATTACCTGTTGTTTAAACTTAACGAAGGAAATTCTTCTCAACATCATCTATTGTTAATGCACTAGCCTTCACAATACTAAAGTCCGCTGTTGCAATTGCCTCCGTATAATATTTGTTCTCATTTACAGTGACGCGAACTGTATAGTCGCCTACATTTACAGGCTTTTCTGTAGAATATGCCAAATCATCCTGACTCTGTGCCTTATATTCAACAACTACTTCACCTGTACTGTTAGTATCGTATTGTACATCAACAAAATCCTCACCAAATGTATGACTAAGCGCCTCTTCATTTGTGATAGACACATCACCTGTTGCCATTTCTACGTCAACATCTAACCTGGCATTTGTCAGTTCAGCATTACCCTCACCATTCACATACTTATGTCCAAGAGGATTAAATGAAATTTCAAATACATAATGTCCTTCTTCAAGCTCATCAAGATATGTACTCTTGATTGTAATATTATTGCCTGCTACCTCATAATATTCTGTCGAAACCTCTGTCAACACACCATTCTCGTCAAGCCAAAGCTTGTCTATGGTATTGCCGTTAAGCTGTACATTTACATCTACTGCTGCATCAGATTTCTTTGTATATTTGAAGCTAGATGTGTCTACTTCTATATTGCTATATACAACAACGCCTGTTGAACTTATATAAGTGTAATTACCGGCAACATCCGAAATCTTTGCATATACATACTGTGCGCTAGGGCTTACAAGCTCTATACCTGAATAAATTTCCCAATCATTTCTTGTCAAAAGCTCCAATTTATCCAGATACTCATCGGATAATATATATTCAACGGACTGAACTCCATTGTCATCCATACCTGCAACTGACACCCACACAATATTATGGAAGAAAAGCTTAAATCCACCTATGGTATTCAATTCAGTAAATTCACTATTAACTATAGATATTATACCTGTAGGTGCAGTCTTATCAATCTTAGCATCTATTGACACTGTTTTCGAAATATGACCCTCACTATTTCTAACAAGGAATGTAATTTTAAACTGACCTTCTACATCTACTACAAACTCATCAGTCCACTCTCCCATAGTTACGCCAACAGGTGCAATTTCGTATCCATCCATAGCTGTAATCACAATATCTTCGTTTGTCCAGTCATGTGTATTAATTGTGTAATCAATACCCTCTACCGCTTCATAATTATTATAAATAGTTCCTGTAACACTGACATTTTCCATATCCAGTTGATAATTGCCTGCATCAGCACCTGTAAGTGTCATCACACCTGTTAATATTACACCCTTATTATCCGCTGCGTTAGCATCACTAAACTCTGCAGTAACATTATTCCATGATGCACTTACATCATCATCACCTACAACACCTTCAAGTGTCACGCTTTCGATTTCAGCAGAGACATCGCCATCATACTGCTTATCTTTAATTGATATAATCGGATAAATTACCTTTGGAGTAATCTCGTATGTAGCTGTAGTCTCACCTGTATAATTACCTTTAAATGTAATTGTAACTACTTTTTCGCCTACTGTTATAGCATCCGCAGGAAATTCAACATCATAATCTGTTCCTTCTATTAAGATAGCATTTCTCACTTCAACTTCGATATAAGACGGATATAAACCAGTGTATTCATATTGATTTTCAATCTCTACAACTGCTATATCACTTGCATCTGCAGCCTCACTCCACACAGTAAATCTTACTGTCGCATCCTCATAATTTGTTGTTGACACAACAATATCCATGGAGCCGGCAGAACCTGCTGTAGTTGTATGTTCCAAAATAGTAAGCACACCATTGGAATCAACATCCCAACCATACGAAACCATATTACCATTTATATAGTTTACTTCACCCGCATCACTTGGAAGTCCTGATATAAGCTGTGTTATATCAAATGTAATATTCTCAACTCCATATTCAGCACTTTGTTCTTCAATAGCCAAAGAAGGAGCTGTAGCCTTTTCTATAGTACCTGTAGTAGTGCCGGTATATGTTCTTGCACCACCTTCAAATGCATAATTTTTCGTAGCATCAGTATCAAGTAATGTAATTGTATATGTTACAATCTTATCTGTTCCTGCATTGACGTCAGCAAATTCAGCTGTAATGGTATAATCTGTTCCTGCTGTAAGTGTATCAGTTACCATAAGTCCGCCAAAGCTCACATCATTTACTGTTGCTTTTTCTGTTCCATCATAAGCCTTTGCAGCTATATCAACATTAATTACTGTAATCTCAGCAGCATTGATATAAAAGATTTGTGTCAACGTACCAATATAGTTTCCTATACCCTTAATAGTTACTGTATATTCATCTACGTTTATTCCTGATGTACCTTCAACTGTATAATCCGTATCCTTTGTAAGAGTTGTATCATCGAAAATAACCGTTTCAATTACACTCTGTTCTTCACCTGTATAATCAACATTATCAGGGTCAATTATCAGTTCTGCCTTGGTCAAATCACCAAATTCCTGTATAGCACCGTCATTATTTATGCCAAGTGTATATATTTCACTGCCATTATATGTAATCTTTTCCATATCAGACTCTGTAATTGTATAACCATCCGCTGCCTTTGCCACTACATCAAATACGGAATTATGCGAAATAAATGTAATATCAGCACCATCTGTAAGAGCACCTGAAATATATACAGTTCCACCCAAATCAGTATTTATGTCAACAACAGAACTTCCTGAAATATACAAATTACCACCTGAATAGTTATCTATACCACTAATTCCGCCCTTACATGTGATTCCATCCAATATCAAAGTAGCACCATCAATATAAATACCGCTACCCCTCTGATTTTCTCCTATATTACTTATAAGCCCTGACTTATCTTCACTACTGTCCTTTATGGTAAGTTTTGAACCACCACATATAATCACAGCATAATCATTATCTGTTTCTGTTTTTATATAATATCCATTTAAATCTATGGCAAATTCACCATTATTAATATCAAGTTGCTTATTAATATTCGAAAGCAGTGTTAATGTAGAACCAGTATTTGTCTTAGCAGTTTCAAGTGCTGCATCCATATCTC
>CAYWDL010000223.1:0-3631 GCA_964457015.1 uncultured Roseburia sp.
GGCAAATCTTGGCAGTATGGCAACACCTATTGGTAATCCCCAAAATTTGTACTTGTATACAAAGTCTGAAATGTCCATTTTGGAATTTATGGGTTTGATGCTTCCGTACACAATGATTTCATTAGTATTAATTGTCATGGCAGTTGTAATGTGGAGTAGAAAGGGTGAGAAAATTGAAATTACAGTAAGTGAGGCCAATGATAAAATCGAGAACAGTAAGATTATAAAAGAACTGATATACATCATTATGTTTGTATTGTGTATTCTTGTTGTTATGCGGATTATACCTATTGAAGCAATGGTCATTGCAACAATTGCATTATTGTTGATTATGGACAGGAAGGTGATTGGACAGATTGACTATTCGCTTCTTGTGACATTTGTTGGTTTCTTTATATTTGTTGGGAATATGGGAAGAATAGAGCAGTTTCAGAATTTCCTTGACGGTATCTTAAAGGGAAATGAATTTATTACTTCTGCATTATTAAGCCAGGTAGTAAGTAATGTGCCGGCAGCAATTTTGTTATCAGGATTTACTTCTAACTGGGATGCGCTGATAGTTGGTGTAAATGTTGGTGGTTTGGGAACTTTGATAGCTTCTATGGCAAGCTTGATTTCATATAAGTTTGTAGCAAAGGAATATTCTGATGAAAAGGGTGCATATTTTAAAAAGTTTACTATAGTAAATGTGATATTCCTAGTGATAATGATAGTTGCACATCTTTTCATTGCGTAGTGAGGTGTTGTTTGTGATTATAAATTCGGGAATGAGAACGGATATTCCGGGATATTATAGTGAATGGTTTTATAATAGAATAAAAGAAGGCTTTGTCTATGTAAGAAATCCTTACTATCCGGAACAGGTGACGAGATATAATTTGTCATCGGATGTGGTTGACTGCATTTGTTTTTGTACGAAAAATCCTGAACCGATGCTTGATAGAATGGATGAAATATCTGGTTTTAAGCAGTTTTGGTTTGTTACAATCACACCATACGGCAAGGATATTGAACCATTTGTGCCTGATAAGATGAAGGTGATGGAAAGCTTTAAGAAATTATCAGAAAAGATAGGAAAAAATGCTGTTAGTTGGCGTTATGATCCTATTTTTATAACTGATAGATATAGCTTGGATTTTCATATAGAGAGCTTTGAAAAAATGGCGAAAAATTTAAGTGGCTATACAGATAATTGTGTCATAAGCTTTATTGATTTGTATCAGAAGACAAAAAGGAATTTTCCGGAAGCAAGAGAAGTAACTAAGGATGAAAGATTGCAGCTGGGAAGGGAGTTTGCCGGCATTGGCAATAAGTATGGAATAAAGATAAGAACCTGCTGTGAAGGAACTGAATTGGCAGTATTTGGCGTGGATGTAACCGGCTGTATGACAAAAAATATAATTGAGCGAGCAATTGGCTGTTCACTGGATGTGCCAAAGGGTAAAAAAATGGCAAGGGAAGAGTGTGATTGTCTTATTACCAGTGACATTGGGATGTATAATACCTGTGGTCATGGTTGTGTTTATTGTTATGCAAATTATGACAGAGATACAGTTGTGAATAATATGAAGTTTCATAATTCTGCATCACCATTTCTGATAGGTGATGTAAAGGAAGGCGATGTTATTAGCGACGCAAAGCAGGAGCCATGGAGTAGTGGACAAATGATGTTGTTTTTTGAGTGATAGGTTCGGTTGAGGTGTTTGTTTATGAAAGAAAATGGTGAAAGGTTGAAAAATCTCCCTCTTTTTAAAAATATGGCAGAAGAAGATATAAATGCTGCATTGAAATGTGTGGGCGCATTTTTTAAGGAATATAGGAAGGATGAATTCATTGCATTGGAAAATGATAAATTGAAATGCGTAGGCTGTGTTCTTGAGGGAAGTGTGCAGATGATAAGAGAGGATATCTGGGGAAATAAGGCGATGATAATGCTTATTGGTGCTAATGAATTATTTGGAGAATCCTTTGCTTGCGGAAGTGATGCTACTGCATATGTGTCATTTGTGGCAAACGAAAAGTCAAGAGTGTTATTCTTGCCATTTGACAGAGTGCTACATTCCTGTTCATCTGCCTGTGGACATCATCAAAGTCTGCTTACAAATATGATAACACTGATTGCAGAAAAGAATGTTGCTTTGATGTCAAAAATTGATGTTATCAGTAAGAAGTCCTTGAGGGAAAAGATTGCGGCATATCTATTAGTACAGGCCGGCAATCAGAATTCAAAATATATTACAATTCCATTGGGTAGAGTGCAATTGGCAGAGTATCTTAATGTTGACAGAAGTGCGTTGACGCGCGAATTGAACCAGATGAAGGAAGAGGGATATATTGATTTTGATAAGAATACGTTTAGGATTTTGAAGAAAATTTAAAATAATATATAAAACAATCAAGGTGTTTTTTCATTTTTTCTATAATATATAAAAGACCGCTTGCTTTTGCAAACGGTCTGGTGTATAATTCAAGTAGAATGGTTATCGGATGCGACATCCGATTGCCCTCAGTAAAATGAATATTTTAAGAAATAAGCATCAAACTTGCTCAGGGTTAGGATGCTTATTTCTTTTTATTGATTTCGTTAATAAACGACAGTGCCGCAAAAATAACTAACAATAAAGTTAAGACTTCCATTGTGTTCATGGGCATCACCCTCCTTATGTATTAGAGGGCATCAAATGTCAGAAAATGCATCCGCGTTCTATTGAATAATACAAGAATATTATATCATAGAACGACACAGAACACAAGTTCGAATTTGGCAGTTTCATAGTGTTAAGGTATGTGGCTATAAAAATGTTGCATATGCAACATAAAATTTGTACAAAAGCCTGTATACTGTCCTTGAAATAAATAATGGAGGATAAGTGTATGATTCGTAAAATTATAAAAATTGATGAAGAAAAATGTAATGGTTGTGGTGCGTGTGCCAATGCCTGTCATGAAGGCGCAATAGATATGATAGATGGAAAAGCTAGACTTACAAGAGAAAATTATTGCGATGGTTTAGGTGATTGTCTTCCGGCATGTCCGACAGGTGCCATTACCTTTGAAATGAGAGAGGCGCCAGCTTATGACGAAGAGGCAGTGTTAAAGGCGAAAGAGTCCAAGCAGGAAGTAATCTGTGAATGTCAAAATCTAAAATCACAGTCTTTAATGAATTGGCCGGTACAGATAAAACTGTTGCCAACTAGAGCACCGTATTTCGATGGTGCAGATATATTGATAGCAGCTGATTGTACGGCTTATGCATATGCAAGATTTCATGAGGATTTTGCTAAAGATAAGGTAGTGCTTATTGGTTGTCCGAAGCTTGATGGTGTGGATTATTTTGAAAAGCTGTATCATATTATAAAAGATAATGATGTGAAGAGTGTTACAGTGCTTAGGATGGAAGTGCCTTGTTGTGGAGGTATCGAAAGAGCAGCTAAGCAGGCGTTGCAGGAAAGCGGAAAGTATCTGCCATCGCAGGTGGTTACAGTTTCAATAGAGGGGAAGATATTGTAATAGTTGGTGATAAATTTATTTTATAGGTCAGGATTTACGTGAATTTTGATTTTGAAAACCATTTGCAAAATAATAAAAAATGCGGATGGTTTTTTAAATTAAACATTGACGCACAAACACT
>CAYWDL010000224.1:0-3587 GCA_964457015.1 uncultured Roseburia sp.
AGGAGGTTGCCAATCTTCTTGGTATTTCCCAGTCGTACATATCAAGACTTGAGAAAAAGATAATAAAAAGGTTAAAAAAGGAAATTGTAAAATTTGAATAAAAAACCTTCAAAATGTTAATCATTTTAGTGAAGATAAAGTGATAGCATTGGAGGATAAATATGGCTCTCTATAAAGTCGAAATATGTGGTGTGAATACCAGTAAATTACCGATTTTGACAGATGAAGAAAAAGAGGAATTATTTGACAGAATAGAAAAAGGTGACAAAGAAGCCAGAGATTTGTTTATTCAGGGAAACTTAAGATTAGTCTTAAGCATTATACAGAGATTTAATAATAGCAATGAGAATGTGGATGACCTGTTTCAAATAGGCTGCATAGGACTTATAAAGGCACTTGATAATTTTGACAGAAGCTTGCAGGTGAAATTTTCCACTTACGCAGTACCAATGATTATAGGTGAGCTTAAGAGATATCTTCGAGATTATAATACAATCAGAGTGTCCCGTTCCCTAAAGGATATTGCGTACAAGGCAATATATGCCAGAGAAAAGCTTATGAAGGAAAGTCAGAAGGAGCCTACAATAGAAGAGATATCAAAGATGATTCAAGTTCCGAAGGAGGATATTGTGGTTGCATTGGATGCAATTCAAACACCGGTATCCTTGTATGAACCGGTATATACGGAGGGTGGGGACACCCTATATGTAATGGACCAGATTAGTGATAAAAAGAACAGGGAGGAAAACTGGATTGAGGAATTGTCTTTAAAGCAGGCTCTTGATAAGCTGTCTGACAGGGAAAGAAATATTGTTGAGTTAAGATTTTTTAAAGGAAAAACACAGATGGAGGTGGCTGACGAAATAGGAATCAGTCAGGCGCAGGTGAGCAGACTTGAAAAGAATGCTCTTAGGAATATGAAGTATTATATGGAGTAGAATATTGAATAATCATAGTGAAAACCGTTGCGTAAGAATATGTGAACTCAAAACAAAGGAAGTTATTAATGAATGTTCATGCAAAAGACTTGGATTAATATGTGATGTGGATATTGACATTTGTTCCGGGTGTATTGTTAACATTATCGTACCTGGTCCGGCAAGATTTTGCGGGGCCTTTGGTCGTGATATGGAGTATGTAATACCTTACAAATGTATAAAAAGCATAGGCGACGATATAGTCATTGTGAACATCAATGAGGATGATATGCTAAGAAAGATGAATACAAAGGACAGAATGAAGGATATATTTTTCAATTTTTAAATACTTGACCAAAGTGTAGTATGTAAGGTAAAATAGGGTATATTTAAGAACTTGGAGGAAAGATAAGTTGAAGTGTCCTTTTTGCAGTACAGAAAATACAAGAGTTATAGATTCAAGACCGGCAGAAGATAATAGTGCTATCAGAAGAAGACGTCAGTGTGATGCGTGTGGAAAAAGATTTACAACCTATGAGAAGGTTGAGAGTATTCCTGTTATGGTTGTAAAAAAAGGTAATATTCGTGAGGCCTATGACAGGGATAAGATTGAGAAGGGTATATTGCGTTCATGCCATAAGAGACCTGTTTCCAGAGATGATATAACAAAGCTTGTTGATGAGATAGAAACCATTATTTTCAATATGGAGGAAAGAGAAATCTCAAGTAACAAGATTGGTGAGATTGTAATGGATAAGATGAAGGATTTTGATTCCGTTGCGTATGTAAGATTTGCATCAGTGTACAGAGAGTTTAAGGATGTGAATACATTTATGGATGAAATCAAGAAAATATTAGATAAATAGGTGTGTTATGTTAGAAAAGTTTTACCCAAGGAAATATGTGAAAAGTACGTATTCTATTGATTTTGAAAAATGCTATGAAAAGGGGTTCAGAGGAGTGTTATTTGATATTGATAATACTTTGGTACCTCACGGTGAACCGGCGGATGAAAGAGCAATCGAGCTGTTTAAAAGATTGGATGAAATAGGATTTAAGTATTGTCTTATATCAAACAACAAAGGTCCAAGGATTATACCATTTGCAGAGGCTGTAGGTGCGAAAAACTATATTGTTGATGCCCGTAAGCCAATGGTTAAGTCGTATAAAAAAGCAATGGAGCTTATGGAAACCGACGAAACTAATTCAATGTTTGTAGGTGACCAGATATTCACGGATGTATTTGGTGCCAACCTTGCACATATGTATACAATACTTGTTAAACCTATACATCCAAAGGAAGAGATACAGATAGTTCTTAAAAGATATCTTGAGAAGATAGTACTTAAATGTTACTTGAAGGATAAGAAGAAAAAAGGTAGTAATAGTGAAAAATAAGATTAGTTATACAGTTATGGCCATTGTGATATTTACAATGGCTATGCTTGGTTTTAATAATAAAATTGCATATGGAGCCACTGATATTACGCTTGAAGCCGGAGCTAAACAGACAAATGCAGGAAATGATGTAGTGATATATGTGTCAATCAAGAATAATCCCGGAATTGCAGGTATACAGTTTGTGGTGAAATTTGATGATGAATTGACACTGGTTTCTGCAACAGGGATAAATAAGGCCATATCCGCTGCTTCAGTTGTTAATACAGATAAAACTGCAGTTAATTATTTATTGGCTGAGGAGAAGAATTATACAGGAAACGGAAATATACTTAAGCTGCATTTCAAGGTTGGAAGGGATGCTGATCCGGGTCAATATGATATTGTGATTTCTGAAGTAACGGTTATCAATTCTGATTTGGAGCTTCAAAATACAAATATTGTGAATGGAAAGGTAATTGTGACAGATGAGGTGGTGATTCCGAGTGATGATGCAGAGCTGGACGAGGAACCCGAAACAGAAGAGCTGAACACCGGTGATGAAACACAGGAAAGTAAAGAAGCTTCGTCGGGAAAAGATGAAGAAACAAAGAATGGAGACGAAACTACAGGCACGTCAGATGATGCTAGAGATGATAATTTATCGGAGTCTACAGTTAGGGATGACGGTGATGTCATGACCGGCACTGAAAAAGCCGCCGGGAAACCGGCTAACAGAAGAACTTCGTCGGTGTTGCCGGCTGTGATATTTATATTATTGACTGTCATAGTGATAACGTTGGTTTTGGTAATTGTTATCAGATACAGGAAGCTACATAAGAAGGTCAATGAAGAAGCGAAAAGTATTATATTATTGATTTTGTGTGTTGGAATTGGCTGTCTGATATCATCGGGAGAAAGCAGCATTGGGGCCACATATCCGGCAGTAACTCCTGAGAATACATCCACGTTTTATTATTATAATCAGCTTGGAAACCATAGTAATGGGACAAATATGAAAAAGCTGTACAATGATATGCTCGATATTTGCTGGGATTTTTATAATAGCACGGAGGATGCTTTGGGTATAGTTAATTCCGCCGGCAAGACAGAATATTTTATTCCTAAGACATTAAAAGCAAGTGATTACAATCTTACGGAAAAGGAACTTGATATAGTTGAGGATGCATTATTCCATGATATGCCATTATTTTACTTTCTTTCCTTCAGGATAAACTGGTATGAAGGTGAAAATGTCATTTATACCGGTTATACTGTGGTTGATGGAGATAC
>CAYWDL010000225.1:0-3576 GCA_964457015.1 uncultured Roseburia sp.
CAAGAAAGAAGCAGGTTGAGGAGTTGAAGAAGACTTCTATACCCGAGCCTTTTGAAGCTGTGAGAAGAGAGCAACAGGTGGTAAATAAACAGCCGGCAGTTACTAAACAACAGCAGGAAATAAAGCAACAGCCGATTATGAAATCGCAGCCTGTTGTAAAAAATGATCCTGTTATAAAAAATGATCCTGTTGTAAAGAATGATCCTGTTGTTAAGGAAATGTCTAAGCCTGAAATTGAAAAAGATATTGTAAATGAAGAATCAAACTATAGTGCTATACCTGAAACCAATATCGAATTAGAAGATGTTGCTCCAACAGAGAGTCAACCAACAGAAGATATTGAGGTAGAAAAGGTTGAGCAGGAAAAAATTGAACAACCAAAAGAATCCTACACAGGTGAACAGCTCACCCTTTTCGAAGACAAATTCTTAGCAAAAGAAAACAAAGACAGAATTGAGATTGTTGGACAGATATTTAATACATATTGGATTGTACAGTTCAATGACAATATGTTTATTATCGACCAGCACGCAGCTCACGAAAAGGTATTGTATGAAAAGACTTTGAAGAGAATGCAGGATGGCGAAGGCTTTACGCAGATGATTGCACCACCTATTATATTATCATTATCACAGCGAGAGGCTGATATGGTGCAACAGCATATGGATTTGTTCACGAAGATGGGCTATGAGATAGAACATTTTGGGGACAAGGACTATGCTGTAAGAGGTGTGCCGGGGCATTTGTTCTCGATTTCTAAGTCGGAGCTTTTGATGGAGATTATTGATGGTATTGCTGATGATAATGCTCATGGATTCACAAGTACTATGATTGATGAGAAAATTGCATCAATGTCTTGCAAGGCTGCAGTTAAGGGAAATAATAGATTGTCTATGGCTGAAGCTAAGGAGCTGATTCACGAGCTTATGACACTTGATAATCCTTACAACTGCCCTCATGGCAGACCAACAATCATTTCTATGAGCAAGTATGAGCTTGAGAAGAAGTTTAAGAGAATAGTTTAGTGCAAACATTGTTATTATACTTTTTACGTCCTATTTATGATAAAGTTTAGATTAAGACGTATATTTTATTGATTGAATTAATTATAATTCCTGATATTACGTCCAAATCATTAATTTTATCAAATAAAGACGTAAAAATAGTAACAAAAGGACAAAAGTTTTTAAATTAAATATATTTTATGTGAAAAAATCAATTATTTTACGTCCGTTTCGGAAGAAAACACCATTTGAGACGTATAAATTGAAAAAAACTATTATAAAAACAGGAATATTTACGTCTAAAACATTATTTTGAGAGAAAATGGACGTAAATCATCAGAATATGGTGATAATTCGACATAAAAACTAGCAATGTATCAAAGTAAAAGTATAATAGAAAGGTAAAATACCGTGGAAAATATTAAGAAAAAACCACTTATAGTCATCACCGGACCGACAGCGGTTGGAAAGACTGATTTATCAATAAGGCTGGCCAAGGACATTAATGGTGAGATTATAAGTGCAGATTCAATTCAAATATATAAATATATGGATATTGGCTCTGCTAAAGTAATGCCTGAAGAGATGAACGGCGTTGTTCATCATTTAATTGATGAACTGTATCCGGATGAAGAATTCAATGTATATACGTTTAAAAAGATGGCAAACAAGGCAATGGATGGGATATACGAAAGAGGCTCTGTGCCGGTTATAGCGGGAGGTACGGGCTTTTATATTCAGTCAGTGCTTTATGACATCAATTTTGATGAGGAGCAGGGTGATAAGGATTACAGACATTATTTAGAAGAGTTGGCACTGCAAAAGGGCAATGAATTTATTCATAATATGCTGAAAGCTGTTGATGAAGAGGCGGCAAATGTTATTCACATGAATAATACAAAGCGTGTTATCAGGGCCCTTGAATATTATAATGAAACCGGAAAGAAGTTTAGTCAGAATAATGAAGAGCAAAGGCTGAATGAATCGCCATATGAATTCAAATATTTTGTTCTTAATATGGACAGGGAAAAGCTGTATGAACGTATTAATATGCGTGTGGATATGATGGTTAAGGCCGGGCTTGTGGAAGAGGTTGAAAATTTGCTTAAGATGGGGTATCATAGGGAATTGAATTCAATGCAGGGAATCGGATATAAAGAGATTGTCGGCTACTTGAATGGTGAAATGTCATACAATGAGGCTATTGAAACATTAAAGCAAAATACAAGACATTTTGCAAAACGTCAGCTCACATGGTTTAGACGTGAGAAAACTGTTACATGGGTAAACTATGAAGATTTTGACAATAATAAAGAAAAGGTTTACCAATATATTTTAGAGGAGACAAAGAAATGCTTGTAAATAATATTTATAGAGAACTTGGCATAAGTGATGAGGTTTATTCATTTTCGGAAGAGATATTGAAAACGCTTAAAGATAGATTTGAAAAAATTGATGAAGTGGCTGAATATAACCAAATGAAGGTTATTAAGGCAATGCAGGAAAAGCGCGTTAGTGATATGCATTTTGAAAGCTCATCAGGCTATGGCTACAATGATTTGGGCCGTGATACCTTAGAGGAGGTATATGCTGCCACATTCCATACAGAGGATGCATTGGTAAGACCACAGATTGCTTGCGGTACTCATGCATTGGCAGTTGCATTAGCAGGTAATTTGAGACCGGGAGATGAACTTTTATCAATTTCAGGTAAACCATATGATACCTTGGAGGAAGTTATCGGAATCAGAGCATCTAAGGGTTCTTTGGCAGAATATGGTGTTACATATGCCCAGGTTGATTTGATTGATGGAAGAGAATTTGATTTTGAAGGTATTAAAAATGCTATAAATGAAAAGACTAAATTAATAGCTATTCAGCGTTCTAAGGGTTATCAGACAAGAAAAACATTGTCTGTGACAGAAATTGGTGAAGCAATTAAGTTTGTTAAATCAATTCGCAAGGATTTAATTGTTATGGTTGATAACTGCTATGGTGAGTTTGTTGAGACAATTGAACCTTCTGATTTTGGGGCTGATATGATAGTTGGCTCACTTATTAAGAATCCGGGTGGTGGACTTGCTCCTATTGGGGGCTATATTGCCGGAACTAAGGAATGTGTTGAAAATGCAGCATACAGGCTTACGACACCGGGTCTTGGCAAAGAGGTAGGCGCAACACTTGGTATTAACAGACAGCTGTATCAGGGCTTTTTTATGGCGCCAACGGTAACGGCAAGTGCGTTGAAGGCTGCGATATTTGCGGCAAATATATATGAGGAGCTTGGTTTTAAGGTTGTTCCTAACAGTACGGAAAGCCGTCATGATATAATTCAGGCAGTTGAGCTTGGTTCGGCAGAGGGTGTTATTGCATTTTGTAAGGGTATACAGGCTGCAGCACCTGTTGACAGTCATGTTGAACCGGAGCCTTGGGCAATGCCGGGATATGATTCTGATGTGATTATGGCTGCAGGAGCCTTTGTACAGGGTTCTTCAATCGAGCTTAGTGCCGATGGTCCGATCAAACCACCGTATGCTGTATATTTCCAGGGCGGACTTACATGGTATCATGG
>CAYWDL010000226.1:0-3560 GCA_964457015.1 uncultured Roseburia sp.
ATACCGCAAGCCATCTTTTCTTCAAGAGAAATCTGTGCTTCCATACCGGCCTCATTTGCAAAGCTCTTCACACCTCTAAGCATTGGTGTTGGACCACATGAGTAGATAACCTTTGCATCAATATTGTTAGCCTTAATGGCATCAATTACATTTCCCTTAGTTCCAACACTGCCATCCTCTGTAGCAATGTACACCTTACCATACTTCTCAAGCTCATCCACTAAGAATGTATCGCTATTTCTATAGCCCACAGCAACACTCACATCAACACCCATACATTTCAGCTCTTTTGCAGTCTGAACCATAGGCGGAATACCAATACCACCTGCAATAAGAAGCGCGGCATCCTCTTTTAATGTATAACCATTTCCAAGAGGACCTACAACCTTTATAGTCTGTCCCACACCATACTGAGAAAATTCTGCTGTACCTTTTCCTGCAACTCTGTATACTATACGAAGTCTCGCTTTCTCTTTGTCAACCTCGCAAATACTGATAGGTCTAGGCAATATTCTTGAACCATCATTGCAATACAATGAAATGAACTGTCCAGCCTTTGCCTCACCTGCTATCTTTTCAGTCTGAATCCACATAGAAAAAATACCTGCTGATAATTCTTCCTGAGCTACAACTGTAACCATTTCCTGAAATTTCATAACTTAAACCTCACTATTTCAATCCAACTGCTGTTGTAATATCCTCAATCATATCAACTACTGCCTGTCTTGACGCTTCACCGAAGTTCTCAGCTCCAAACTTAGCATATGCTTCCATCTTGTATGCACAGATGATACCTCTTGAAGAGTTTACAATAGCGCCAAGTCCATCTTCATTGAAGTATGGAGCAAGGTCAGAAGCCTTACCACCCTGTGCACCGTAACCTGGTACAAGAATGTATGACTTAGGCATAACCTTTCTTAAAACCTTACCCATTTCAGGATATGTTGCACCAACAACTGCACCAACGTAGCTATAATCATTGCCCATATGGTCTGCTGCCCATGCTGCAACCTGCTCACCAACTATTTCATATAAAGGTCTTCCGTCAACAAGTCTGTCTTGGAATTCTCCTGACGACTTATTAGATGTCTTAACAAGAACGAAAATACCCTTGTTTTCTTCCTTACAGATGTCCATAAATGGCTTAACACCGTCACTTCCAAGGTATGGATTAACTGTTACAAAATCTTCATCAAATGGTACATATGTCTTACTTCCAACCTGTACCTTACCAAGATGTCCCACTGCATAAGCTGTAGAAGTTGAACCAATGTCACCTCTCTTGATATCACCGATTACAACGATATCCTTTGACTTTGCGTAATCAACAGTCTTCTTAAATGCCTTAAGACCTTCAATACCAAACTGCTCATACATAGCAATCTGTGGCTTAATTGCCGGAATCAAATCAGCTGTACAATCAAGAATTTCCTTATTATACTGCCAAATAGCTTCACCTGCGCCTTCAAGTGTTTCGCCAAATTCTGCAAAAGCCTTAGCCTTCACGTGCTCCGGTACGTAGTCAAGCATTGGGTCAAGACCTACTACTATAGGTGCATTTAATTTTTTGATTTTTTCTGTAAGTTTGTTAATCATTTTTATATTTTCCTTTCATATTTAATATTCATATACTGTCTTGCCACCACAGATTGTTCTAACTACTCTACCCTTAACCTTATATCCGTTAAATGGTGTATTCTTACCCTTTGATACGAAATCATTTACATCGATTTCATATTCTGCGTCAGGGTCAACGATTACGATATCTGCTACCTTTCCTATCTCAAGACTTCCCTTGTCAATTCCAAGAATCATAGCCGGATTGTAGCTCATCTTTGCCGCCATCTGATATGGTGTGATAACATCCTTATCCACAAGCTCTGTCATTGTAAGAGCAAGTGCCGTCTCACTTCCAACGATACCAAATGGTGCCTTCTCTATGCCCTTGGCCTTTTCATCTGCATGGTGTGGCGCATGGTCTGTTGCAATAGCGTCAAATACATCATCGCCAATACCCTTGACCAGCGCTTCAAGGTCTGCTCTTCCTCTTATAGGTGGATTCATCTTGTAGTTTGAATCATCCGCCTTGATGTCCTCCTCACACAATGTAAAATGATGTGGGCAAACCTCACCTGTTACAGGAAGTCCTTCCTTTTTAGCAGCCTCAAGCATCTTAACACTGTCTTCCGTTGAACAATGACACAAATGAAGTCTTGCTCCTGTTTCCTTCGCAATAAGAATATCTCTTGCAACAATAACGTCTTCTACTGCATTGCTTATGCCTCTAAAGCCAAGCTCGCTTGCTTTAGCACCTGCATTGATAACACCACCGTCAACCATTGTAATATCCTCACAATGTGCAAGCACAGGAAGTCCTAATCTTGCTGCTTCCTTCATTCCTTCTCTATAAAGGTTGGCATTCATAACAGACTTGCCATCCTCACTTATGGCAACAATGCCTGCTTCCTTCATGCCTTCAATATCTGCAAGCTCACTTCCTGCCTGTCCCTTTGTAACAGCACCAACAACCAGTACATTTATAGGAGATACTTCCTTTGCCTTATTCACAATATAGCTTACAACCTCCTTCGAATCAGTTGCAGGCTTTGTATTTGGCATACAGCAAACTGATGTGAAGCCACCCTTCGCTGCCGCCTTTGAACCAGACTCAATATCTTCCTTATGCTCAAATCCCGGCTCTCTTAAATGCACATGCAAATCAATAAAACCAGGCATAACATACATACCATTTGCATCAATAATATTATCTGCCTCTACGTCTTTTTCACCTTCAAATCTGTCGATGATTTTTTCATCCTCGATTAATAGATTCAAGACCTTGTCCGTATTTGTAGCAGGGTCAATGACTCTACCACCTTTTATTAATGTTTTCATATGGCACAACCTCCATAACTGCATTTTTAGTCATATTATAGTATAGCAAAAATGAGAGGGGGTTTCAATCATATATTTAGGTTTTTACATTAATATATGATAACTCTTAAAAATGAAAATCTGTATTATTTTTTATTCATATATGAATTTTAATGTGTTATAATAACCACACATTGAGTGGACGGTATTGTTATGGAAAAAAAGAAAGAATTAGAAAAGCAAATTAACAGTTTAAAGAAAATTAGAAAAGATTTAAGAATGAACAGAACTGAATTCTCACAGTATATGGGGATACCACTAAGAACTTTGGAAGAGTGGAAAGCAGGAAGAATACAGATGCCAGATTATGTTTTACGTCTTATGGTATATTATACAAAAGTACAACAGTTATTACTAGAAAAGAATATTATATCAAAGGACGAGATCGACGATAGTTGTAAATAAAATTATAGTTAAAGATACAGAAATACTCTAGAGTATATAGGAACTTGGGAAAGTGTATATAATCCAAGTTTTAATTTTGATGAGTTTACTCAAATCACCAATCGCTCAGGATTGAATAACTTTAAAATAAGCGTAAAAGAATTTCAACGTTTAAAAAACGAGGAACAGAAACAGTTAGGATGGTCGGCAAAGAGAGAATTAGCAAAAATAAATTACCGCAT
>CAYWDL010000227.1:0-3529 GCA_964457015.1 uncultured Roseburia sp.
TAGATTTGTAGCTTTGCGTCCCCTAGTTTCCTTTAGGTTTGCCCAAAGAATATAATAATCATTTTGACAAAATTTGTCAATAATCAATTATAGCCTTATAATATTTTTGTATTTTTATCGTAAACTACCTAACTGAATTTCTTGTTTACCTAGTCAGTCTCAATCATTCTTTTCAGCATTATCGTAAGCACGGGTTCTAATTACATCTTTAACTATAGGACACTCCTGTTTCCATTTTGAAATTGTCTTATCACTTATACCCAAAATATCAGCCAACTGCCTTTAAGTATATTTTTTACGTTTACGCTCATTAGCTATAAACTTCCCAATTTTAATCTGGTCCATACTATTCCTCATTTCTGAGCGACTTGTCGCGAAGAGGCGACACAAATATCAGATTTGCGTCTGTCATAAAAGCTATTTGCTTTCGCCCAGAAACAAATAGCTGTGTGAAAAATCGGCATATCAATGCAATTTTTCACACTGTTCCTCATATCCAGCCTTTTCTATGGCAGCTTTTATTTCTTCATCACTTACTTCTCTTTCCATAGAAACAAGCAATTCCTTCTTCTTTAGATTAACCTTTCCAACCACTCCGTCAATATCGTTTATATATCTTTCGACTCTGGCTTTGCAATTTTCACAGGTCATACCTTCAACGATAAATGACTTTTTAGCTATAACTTTTTTCAACTTCTTTTTCGACACGTAAGTACTGCCGCCACCGCAGCAACCGCCTTCGCCCTTGAAGTGCTTTATCATTGAATTTACTCCTACCAAAACTAATATTGCAATTATTACAAATATAATAAAATTTTCCATTTTTCAATCTCCTCGTTAGCAATCACTAACCTCGATAATACAACTTTTTTCTGAATTTGTAAAGCCGGAGAACATCATTTTTCAAACACTGCTGTACCCAATTCATATGGATGGTCTATAAATAATACATCCTTCGAAGGGCTCTTGTACATAAGCAACTTAAAAATAATCAACAAATCGCCACCGCCACCTAAAATATGTAGTCCCCCTAACATTAACAAAATTGAAGAACCACTTACTGCTGCTATTATGGCAGGTATAAATCCTAGAATAATCGTGGGCATAAATGCCCCAATTATAATCTGCTTCTTTTTCATAGGTTCATTACAACTACAATATGGAGTCATAAATTCCGTAATAATCCCAAATGAAATGGATTTCCAACCGTTCTCTGCAAAGATTGACCAAGTAATACCATGAATAAGCTCATGAACCACAATCGTAACCAAGAATATCACATAAGCAATTCCAAAACCTACAATGTCCAGCGAAATCTCTATTAAATACTCATTATTCAACGCAAAATATAACAGCACAAACGGAACAATAAATGGTATCGATATAAGTACACCAAATACATTTCCTTCTAACGCGCTCATAGTAATATGATTCGGCTTATATCCTTCTTCCACTAGCTTTTCAGTTAACTTTTCAAATTCTTCTTTTCTTTTTAATTCTGCTTTACTTAATTTGCGTTGATTTTTTACACTCATATTCTTTCTAATGCTCCTATTCCTTCGATTTGGTAAATAGAATTCCTTTTCCTATTACACAAAAAGGCGCAAGTCCAAAACCGGACTTACACCTTTCGGATACTCACTAGTGAGTATTTTACATTAATTTTAAAAAAATTCAAAGACTTTTTTTTATTAAATTTTCCTAAATATTCTACTTTTATCTAAGCTGCGTAATAATCAACTGTGCCGATACCGGTCTGGTTCCTCCTGCTACCGGTGTGATTGTAAGTGCAGCCGCATTACCTGCAGGATTTCTTACAGTAAGAACAGAATTTGTTACTGTTGTTGTCACAATTGCCATTCCCACAATCTGTGAAGCACCTGTAGCTCTACCTACTACTGTATATTCCAAATCAGCTCCATTTAATGTCAATATCAACTGACCTGCTTCATCCACACTCACTTCAAACAAAATCTGATAAGATCCAATAAGTGTCAAATTGAAAGAGTCAGGTCCTAACCTAAATATATTGGTATCGCTGACCGGTCCATCCTGTGGAAAGCTTACATCTGCACCTGGCGCAACTGAAGCCGCGTTATCAGGTGGCATTAGTGCATAAAATTCAGCAAAGCCTACTACTCCGCCTGCTGGGCCTGCCGGGCCTACTGCACCTGTCGGACCTGCTGGGCCTGCCGGACCTACTGGGCCTATTTCACCTGCCGGGCCTGCCGGACCTGTCGGACCTATTTCACCTGCAGGACCCTGCGGACCTTGTGGACCTATTTCACCTGCAGGACCCTGTGGACCTGTTGGGCCTACCGGGCCTGTTGGACCTGTTGGACCTGTTGCACCTGTTTCGCCTGCCGGACCTGCTGGACCTATCGGACCTGTTGGACCTACCGGACCTGTTGCACCTGCTGGACCTGTTGGGCCTGCCGGACCTACTGGACCTGCTTCACCTGTTGGACCCTGTGGACCCTGTGGGCCTGCCGGACCTTGTGGACCCTGTGGACCTATTGGACCTGTTTCACCTGTTGGACCCTGTGGACCTACTGGGCCTGCTTCACCTGTTGGACCCTGTGGACCTGTCGGACCTGCCGGGCCTATCGGGCCTTGTGGACCTGTTGGACCTGTTTCGCCTGCCGGACCCTGTGGACCTACCGGGCCTGCTTCACCTGTTGGACCCTGTGGGCCTACCGGGCCTGTTTCACCTGCTAATCCCTGTGGACCTTGTGGGCCTTGTGGACCTACTGCGCCTGCCGGACCTGTTGATCCAGTTTCACCAACCAGTCCTCTTGGACCTTGTGGGCCTACCGGACCTATAGGACCTGCCGGACCCATCGGTCCTCTTGGTCCTATGGTTCCCGCTGGACCTTGTGGACCTGCCGGACCCTGTGGACCTCTTGGACCCTGTGGACCCTGTGGGCCTTGTGGCCCCTGCGGACCTGCCGGACCCTGTTCGCATGTTTCTGAATCCTGACAACAATTATCATTTCTATCATAACATGAATTTGATTGATTGTTATTGTAATAGTCATAATTAGAGCGATTGTTGTTATTATTAAAGAAATTCATTCTACTCATCATAACCTCTAAAATATTCTTCTATTTATAATATGATGAAATTCAGCAATCGTCACAATAATACTTTCCTTTTACACATTTATTTCAAATAGTTTTTTGAAGCAAATCCAACCTGTCCATTATAAACTACATATAACCATATGGTACCATCATTTTCTCTTGTATAGTAACCATAACATTGAACTTTAGCACCCTTTGGCATTGACGCCAATACATCATAATCTGTGCCTGCACCAGCTCTTAGCTTTAAATCACTTGCTGTAGCTTCATACCGACCTGTATATCCTTTATTAAAGCTTTGTGCCGGCTGCACTTTATCGATATCTTTTTCTGATATATTTACTTTTCCACCATAGATATCACATATGCCTTCCGCAATTCCCAACGCAATCTTCTTACTCCACTCAGGATCCAAAATATATTTTATATCCGTCGACGAATCCAT
>CAYWDL010000228.1:0-3526 GCA_964457015.1 uncultured Roseburia sp.
GACTTATGTCTGAGCTCCCATTTATGGCAACAGAAAACATTATGATGGATGCCGTAAAGAAGGGTGGCGACAGACAGGAGCTTCATGAAAGAATCAGAGTTCTCTCTATGGAGGCTGGTATGAATGTTAAGCAGAAGGGTCTTGAGAATAACCTTCTTGAACTTATCGCAGCAGACGAGTCATTCAATATGACACTTGAAGAGCTTCAGGAAACAATGGATATGATGAACTATGTTGGCCGTTCTCCGGAGCAGGTTGATGAGTTCATAAGTGAGGTTATTAATCCAATCCTTGAAGAGAATAAGGATATAATCGGAATGACTGCGCAGATAAATGTATAGTGTATGATTATAAAAAGCCGGTACAGGATGTATTGGCTTTTTGATATGTAGGGAAGTCGTATTCTTCATTTATGGAGAAGCTAGCCTTGTACTTCTTCATAAGCTCAAAGGTTGTCATCAAACCGATACCGGTACCACCTGTGTCTTTGTGAGCTATAAATATGAGCCGGCTATGAGATGTACTGATACAACTATGTACTTGAATTATTTAAGAGTTTTCTACAATTAAATAATAACTAGTAAATACTGTGGATATAGTGTATAATTTGAACTATATCCATAGTGTTTACAGAAAGAGAAGGTAGGTATGAAAAGTAAGTCGAAAATTTTTAGTATAAAAACTTTTATCATATTGGCGTTCATTGCATTCGTAGGAGTGTTGATTGCTGCTGCAATTATTAACGGTATAGAAAAAATGAAATTTGAAGAAAAGAAACAACAAGCAATGGCTAATCCTCTAAAGGTATATGAAAATGGCTATAATTCAGAACTTTCTAATTTTGTTAAGGCTTGTGAGTGGGAAGTTGAAGAGATAGACAGTATCGTATTGGGCATAGATGCTGACGGAAATGGCATTAGTAAATATTATATTGATGATTTAGAGGTTGTGGAAGAGATATTAACTGCACTTAATGATGTGCAATTTTATGGCATAACTGAGGCTGGCTGGAAAAAAATGGAGGAATGTATATGGACCGTTCAGCTGATACAAGGAGATGAGAGATATTCATTAGAATTAGAAGGATATAATTCTGACTATGAAGGCGTGGAGATAAGCAAGGTAGATACATGCTATGCAGATTATCCTTCGTCAAAACATGCGTCATTTCCATCAGTAAGGGAGGATGGAGAGTGGTATAATATTTTGTATGGAGAAAATGTATATGATAAGCTGTTAGATATATATAATGAAAATGTATGTGAGATAACAAAAGAACGATTAATAGAGTTAAAAACAGAACAAAGTAGGGAATCAAAGGAATTTTTTAGGTATATGCATTCGAAAATAAGTTCACAGCAGATTATTGATGAAGATGGGGAATTAACAACTACGATAACATATAAGTTTTCTATAAAGGATAGTGAATGCTATATGAAGGTTGAAAGGTATAATGTGCATAGTAGTGCTCCGGAAGACACACATTTGAACATAAGGAAGATTGAAATATTTAATTCGTCAGGAGATAGCATTGATTTTTACGAATGTAAGGATGAAGAATTGGAAGATTTTCTGAATTAGAGAATTTCTTTTAAGAAGGTGGTGAAAAAATGCAAAGGATAAAAGATATTATACAATCAGGATTACAGGATTTGGATTCGCAAAGAAAGAAAAATAGAGTTTCATTAATATTAATATTTTTAGCATTGGTTGTATATGTGGGAGTTAATTCTTATGCAAATTCATTAAGTAACAGTATGAATGCCAGCATCAATTTTTTTGAGTCAAGAATAGTCATTGGGTCGGTTGAAGAAAGTCAATTGGACAAGAAAATAGAGCTATTGAAAAACATGTATGGTGATGACGAACGTGTACGGGAAATAGTGGCTTGTACACCAGCAAGAGGTGTAGACTGGATTGATGCAATAGACATTCTTTATACTGATACTGCTGTGCTGGAACTTTTTGGATGCTATGAAGCAATATTTGATTATGATTATAAAGGTGAAAAGAGGCTTCCTAATGAGGATGAGATTATCATGCCAAGGTATCTATGTGAAATGGGTATATATGATACGAAAAATTTAGGCGATGGTGATGCTTTGATTGGAAAAACTATTAAGCTTAGGTATGAAATATTTAATGGAAGAGTGTCAGAAGAATATGAGCTTAAGGTAATAGGAACTTATGATAATATAAAGGCAAGAACCTCAGGAAGTCTTGGTATTGTTAGTTTTGAAATGCTTAACGACATGCAGGATATGAAGAATGACCTGGAGGAAAAGCTGGAGAATGAATACATCGGAGAGATTGAGGGTGAAGTAGGAGAAAATGGGGATTACGAGTTTAATAGGCAAGCATATTATAGTATATATGTAAAGGAAGGTTATGATGTAGAGGAATTTATGTATGAGGTCGAGCAGGCTACAGATAATGAAGTTGTTTTTGCAAGATATAAAATTCTTGGAAGTGATATAGAAGGTTATTTTGAATATGTAATTTTAATTGGTAATATAATATCTGTAATGCTATTGTTGGTTGCGGTTATAAATATTATTATATCATCCATAAGTGAAGTTAAGGACAGAAAGTGGGAATTTGCCCTTAAGATGTCCATGGGATATACAAGAAGAGACATAATAGGAATATTTTTTGTGGAAAAGCTGGCAAATATGATAAAGGCATTGTTATTATCATTGTTTGTGATTGTGTTATATTGCCTTGCGGCTACATTTATTACCAATAATTATCTGGAATATTGGAAACGAGAGTATATTTATACATTGAATCTTGAGAATGTGATTATAGCATTGGTATTAGTTGTCTTTGCAGGGCTTATAGGAACATTGGTTGCCAGAGTGTCTATTAATGATATAAAAGTTGCAGAAACATTGAAGGCGGGAGAGTAAAGGATAGTCAGTGAAATCGTATATTAGAACCAAAAGAAAAATAGAGAAAAGAATAAGTATGCTAAACATCTGTTTTTGGATTGTAAATCTTGTATTCTTAGAGGTGTCAGTCAATATGATTTTGATTATGATAAGTGCAGGTACAAGCAGTTGGTTTGATACTGCGGCAAAAGTCCAGGTAACGGAGGACCCATTTTTCATTATGCACACTGAAATGATAATGAAAAGTATGATTGCAATAATGGCAGTTATAATACTGTTTTGTGCAA
Source organism: uncultured Roseburia sp. (assembly GCA_964457015.1). Taxonomy (GTDB): domain Bacteria; phylum Bacillota; class Clostridia; order Lachnospirales; family Lachnospiraceae; genus SVEL01. The sequence continues at coordinate 3,179 of CAYWDL010000228.1, forward strand.
TAACTGCTATACTGATAAGAAGTATGCAGTTGAAAAATATGTATACACAGATGGGCGTATACGTGGTAGTTGGTTATAGCAGAAGAATGGTGTTTGACATGTGCATACAGGAGCCAATGGCAGATATGCTTGTTGCATTTCCTTTGTCAATAGTATTATCAATGGTGTCCTGGAAGGCTCTGTCAGGTTTGGATACTATCAATGCATTGCTCGAATTACTAGATAGTAGCCAGCGGTGGGATATATTGGCTTATATTTTGTCAGCGTTGTTTGTTGTATTGGTAGTTGTAATACATACAAAGGTGTTCATTGAGCAAAGCCTAAAAAAAGGCATCAGATATATGTTAG
>CAYWDL010000229.1:0-3523 GCA_964457015.1 uncultured Roseburia sp.
GGAAAGAATTTCATTAACTTTGCAAGTGATGAGTATGATGCCCTTTATGAAAAGGCTATTGCTACTACAAATGAAGATGAAAAGGTGGATTATTATCATCAGATGCAGGATATTCTTGCCAAGGAAGCTGCATCAGTGTTTATTCAGGACCCGTCGCTTCTTGTGGCAATAAACAGCGAGTTAGAAGGTTATACGTTCTATCCTGTTTATGTTCAGGATATGTCAGTAGTTAAATTTAAGGATTAATAAATGGATTTGAAGTTTTTATTAAAGAAGATAATTACATCGCTTTTGACACTTTTGTTATTGGCGACAGTGACATTTTTCATATTTGAAATAATTCCGGGAGATGTGGTTACGGCTAAGCTTGGCACTGAGGCCACGCCTGAAAAAATAGAGGCCATGAGAAAGCTTTACGGTCTTGATAAGGGTGTGTTTATTAGATTTGGACAATTCTTGGCAGGAATTTTTACAGGGGATTTTGGCATTTCATATTCTACCAATTTGCCTGTAATGGATATGCTTTTAGAATGTATTCCTGTAACCATAGCCTTGGCCGTAATGAGTCTGTTGATTGTAATAATGGTGGCGTTGCCAGTGGGAATGTTTGTTGGAGCATTAGGTGCAAAGAAGAAAAATGCAAAAAGAATATTTGTTTTTGATGTGTTAAACCAGACATTTATGTCTATTCCGCCTTTTGTTATTGGTATTACCATTAGCATTGTGTTTGGACTTACGCTCAATTGGTTTATCCCAGGTGTGTTTGTAAGTCCGGAAGAGGACTTTGTGGGATTTTTGGTGTGCCTGATACCGGCTGCTGTTTCTATTTCTATTCCAAAGGTTTCAATGATGCTTCGATTTGTAAAAACTTCAGTGGCTGAAGAAATGGAAAAGAATTATGTACGTTTGGCAAGAAGCAAGGGAATGAGTGAAATTCGCGTGCTTTTTGCCCACGTACTTAAAAATGTAGTTATAACTAATATCACAGCGTTGTCGGTGGTAATGGTTGAAATATTTGCAGGAAGTGTCGTTATAGAGCAGGTTTTCTCGCTAAACGGTCTTGGGAGACTGCTGGTTGCATGTATATCTGTCAGGGATTTTAGGGTGGTTTCTGCAATCGTAATGTATGTAGGTGTTGTGGTGATTTTGGTGAATCTGCTGTCTGATATTTTGTATGCAGTAGTTGATAAAAGGACGGTGAGTGCGGATGAATAGGAAGAAAATGAATTTTGCGCTGACTGTAGGCTTGTTTATTACGGCGGTATTTGTATTGACTGCTATAATCAGTATATTTTATACACCATACGATGCCTATGAAATGAGCTATACAGAAAAGTTTATGAAACCGTCTCTGGAGCACCTGTTTGGAACTGATAATTTCGGAAGAGATATATTTAGTCGAGTGATGATTGCGGTGAAAAACAGTATTCTCATTGCCGGTTCTGCCATTTTGGTCAGCTTTATTATTGGCACTTTCATAGGAAGCGTGACCGGGTATTATGGTGGAATACTTGACGAAATATTGATGCGTATCAATGATGCTTTGGCAGCTATTCCTAGTATTTTATTGGCAATGGTGTTAGTGGCTGTTATGGACAAAAGTGTGGGAACAATGATTATTGCATTGACAATTGCTTTTATACCGAGCTTTGCAAGAGTTGCCAGAAGTCAGGTTATTAATCTGAAAAACAGAGATTATGTAAGTAGCGCAAAGCTAAGTGGTGCCAGTGATTTTAGAATAATAGTGAGACATATTCTGCCAAACGGCAGAAGTGCCATTGTGACAGGTTTAACTGTGGGTTTTAATAATGCTATTTTGGCGGAAGCAGGATTGAGCTTCTTGGGAATTGGAATACAACCACCGGCGCCAAGTATAGGAAGTATGTTATCAGAGGCGCAGGGATATTTTGTGGCGGCACCACATTATGTAATATTTCCTGCTGTTGTAATGATTTTTTTAGTTATCGGTATTGTAATGATAGGTGAAGGCTATGGTAAAAATTAAGAATTTACAAGTAAAAATCGAAGATACTATGGCTGTATCGGATGTATCCTTTGATGTTAAGGAAGGCGAAATACTTGGTATAGTAGGTGAGTCAGGTTCGGGAAAAACACAAACCTGTTTGGCAATTGCCGGATTGTTGTCAAATGAGGCGAAAATGTCAGGTGAAGTGTGGTTTGATGATGAATGTCTGTCAAATATGTCTGGCGCTAAACGACGCAGTTATAATGGTGATGATATTTCTATGATTTTTCAGGAACCCATGACTTCATTGAATCCGCTTTTGAAGGTTGGAAGTCAGATAGAGGAAGTATTAAAGCTTCACAGGAAAGATTTGTCGGCTGATGAAAGAAGAGAACGAGTGCTGAAGATTTTAGATGAAGTGGAAATTGATGAGCCGTCAAGAGTATATGCTCAGTACCCACATGAACTGTCGGGTGGTATGCGTCAGCGAGTGGTTATTGCCATTGCGGCTATATTGCATCCAAAGCTTATTATAGCTGATGAACCGACAACATCTCTTGATAATGAAACTGCCCAGGCTATACTTAAGCTAATATTAAAAATAAATAAGAAATATAATAATTCAGTTATATTCATTTCTCATGATTTAAAAGTCATAAGAAAGGTTTGCAAAAATGTTCTTGTGATGAAGGATGGAGTTATTGTTGAGAGAGGATTAGTTGAAGAAATTTTTGAAAATCCAACTGAAGAATATACAAAGAAGCTTCTTGAGTGTGCCTATCTTGAACCAAAAAAAGCAGTGAAAGAGGGCACGGATAAGCAAGCTAAAGATGATTTGATTTTACAAGTTGAAAATGTTAGCTTGTATTACAATGATAGGGAAAAAGGCTTTTTTGGAAAGAGGTTTAGGGATTATGTTTTAAAAGGCTTAAACTTTAGGGTGGATAAGGGTGAAGTGGTTGGAATCGTTGGCAGCAGTGGTTCAGGGAAAACGACCCTTGCCAAAGCTATTTTAGGTATGCACAAAGAGTATGACGGAAATATCAATATGTATACAAAGGGCGCACAGATGGTATTTCAGGATCCTTTTGATTCGCTCAATCCAAGTATGAAGATTGGAGAAATTATTTCTGAACCATTGCATGTAACAAGGAAATATAGCAGAACAGAAGTAAAGGATATGGTTATGGATATGTTGTCAAAGGTCGGCTTGTCAGAAGAATTTTACGACAGATATCCGGATGAGCTTAGCGGAGGACAGCGCCAGAGGATTAGCATAGCTACTGCATTGATAAATGGCAGCGATTTTATTGTTGCAGACGAGCCTTGCTCTGCCCTTGACGTAACTGTACAGAAACAGATTATGGAACTTTTTTTGAAGTTACAAAAAGAGATGAATATTGCTATACTTTTGATATCCCATGATGAAGAGTTAGTTAAAGCAATGTGCGACAGAGTGGTGAAGATTGCGAATTGAAAAAAATTTAAAAAAAGTACTTGCATTTTTTAAAACAATCATATATAATACCATTTGTCGCTAAGACATTGGCCCATCGC
>CAYWDL010000230.1:0-3517 GCA_964457015.1 uncultured Roseburia sp.
TAATGTTTCCGGTCTTGTTGTAGCAAGATTGATATATCCGCTACCATCTGACAACGCATATCTTAAATGCCAGAAATGTCCTGCCTGATCTTCGTATTCAACCTCTGCATCTGAAATAGATGTAAGACATTTTGGACACCAGTTGATTATTCTCTCTCCTCTGTAGATGAGACCCTTGTCGTAAAGGTTAACAAAAACCTCCTTTACAGCCTTGTTACAGCCTTCATCCATTGTAAATCTTTCTCTGTCCCAGTCAGCCGAAGAACCTATCTTCTTAAGCTGATTAACGATTCTTCCGCCATACTCTCTCTTCCATTCCCAAGCTCTCTCCAAGAATCCGTCTCTACCTAAATCTTCCTTAGTAACGCCTTCTTTTCTCATAGCTTCAACAATCTTAGCCTCTGTAGCGATTGAAGCATGGTCTGTACCAGGAAGCCAAAGTGCTGAATAGCCCTGCATTCTCTTCGTTCTAATGAGAATATCCTGCAATGTATTATCAAGAGCATGTCCCATATGAAGCTGTCCTGTAATATTTGGAGGAGGCATTACAATTGTAAACGGCTTCTTATCCTTATCTATTTCTGCGTGAAAATACTTTTTCTTTTCCCAGTTAGAATAAATTCTTTCTTCAATCTCATTAGGATTATAATTTTTTTCTAATTCTTTCATCTTTAAATCTCCATTTCTTTATTGATTATTACGCCATGTGGATGGCATCATAAATACTATCATCGGGAACAACTCAAGCCTTCCCGCTAACATATTAAATGTAAATACCAGCTTTGACAAATCAGAAAACTCTGAAAAGTTTCCTGTAGGACCTACCATATTAAGCCCCGGACCTATATTATTAAGCGTGGCTGTAACAGCTGTAAAGTTTGTGGTAATATCATACCCGTCCAGCGAAATGATTAATAGCGAGCCTACAAACAGCAGCACAAACGCAAAAACGTATACATTGACTGAACGAATAACCTCATGCTCAACAGTCTTTCCATCCACCTTTACCTTTTTAATACATCTCGGATGAACAATGACCTTAAGCTCCTTCACAAATGCCTTATACAATATTACAAATCGGCTGACCTTCATGCCACCAGCCGTACTTCCGGCGCAACCGCCAATAAACATAAGTATCACAAGCACTGTCTTGGATAACTCCGGCCACAAATTATAGTCACAGGTCGAATAACCTGTTGTGGTTATAATCGAACCCACCTGAAAGCTTGCATGCTTTAGCGCTTCCCCTGTGCTATCAAACAAATGATTAATATTTATTGTTATAATTACTATTGCAATTAATATTATTGCCAAATAGACTCGAAGCTCAGTAGACTTAAAAAATTCCTTAAATTTGCCCTTAACAAGCAAATAATACATACTGAAATTCACGCCACACATTATCATAATAACCGTTATGACAATCTGAACATATGACGAATATTCCGCCACTCCTGAATTAACAATACCAAATCCACCTGTTCCCACTGAACCAAATGTTAGTGTCAATGAGTCAAATAATGGCATTCCACCTGCCAAAAGAAGCAGCACTCCCACAACTGTAATTGCAAAATACATGGAATACAATATAAATGCTGTGTCCCTAACCTTAGGAACCAGCTTACCGACCGATGGTCCGGTGCTTTCCACCTTCATAATATACATATTATTTCCACCAGAAAGTGGTAATATACCCATAATAAATACCAAAACCCCCATCCCACCTACCCCGTGAGTAAATGTTCTCCAAAAAATCATGGCCCTTCCAAGTGCTTCCACATCAGTAAGTATAGTTGCTCCGGTTGTTGTAAACCCTGATACCGTTTCAAATAATGCGTCAACCACCGATGGTATTGCCCCCGAAAGCACAAATGGAAGCATTCCAAATATACTTAAAACAATCCAGCTAAGAGAAACAACAGCAAAGCCTTCCTTCGCATACAGCACCTTATTCTTCGGCTTAAATCTTGTTATAATAAATCCTATTATCAAACAGAGAACCATTGTAACTGCTATGCTTACAGCCTCTGTTCCTTCCTTATAAACACCCGCCACTATGAGTGGTAACAGAAGCAATGCACCTTCTATATTGAGTATCCATCCCACAATGTATGTTATCATTCTGTAATTCATAAACTTACTCCACTATATCAGTAATATCATGTATTTCCGGCACCATTGAAACCACAATGACCGAATCACCAATCTTCATTACCTCTTTACCTCTAGGTGTAATAATCTCTCCATTTCTGCTAATGGCGGCAATCAGTATACCTTTCTTTATCTTAAGCTCCTCAAGAGACTTGCCCAAAATCTCGTTATCCTTTCTTATCTTGAATTCAAGTGCCTCAACCTTATCCTCAATCAAGCTGTACATTGTCTCTAAGTTAGAGCCTTCCGCATTCTTCATGGCACGAACATATCTTATAATATAGTCTGCCGTAATATTCTTTGGATATACAATTGTATCAAGATTAAGATTCTTAATAACCTCAGAGAAATTCATTCGCTTAATCTTTGTAACGACCTTACAATCATTAATGGTCTTTGCATAAAGCGAAAGCAGCACATTCTGCTCATCATGCCCTGTAAGAGCAATAAATGAATCTGCACTTGCAAGTCCTTCTTCAAGCAATACTGTCTGTTCCGTTCCATCACCATTGATGATGGTTGCCTCTGGTAAAATATCACTTAAATGCTCGCATCTTGCCCTATCCTTTTCTATTATCTTTACATTTATTCCTGACTTTTCAAGAATCTTTGTCAGATAGTAGGCTGTAGCTCCTCCACCTACTAGCATTGCATCCTTTATTCGGTGGGAGATAATTCCCGTCTTCACAAAAAATTGCATAGCCTTCTTTGGTGATGCAACAAACGATACTACATCCTTTTCCTTCAGCACGAAATTACCTCTCGGAATAAATACCTCTTCACCTCTTTCAACAAGGCATATAAGAACATCACACTTAAGCTTCGATGAAATCTCCATAACCATAACATCGTTAAGAACCGAATCTCCCGGTATCTTAAACTTCAAAAGCTCAACCTTTCCCTTAACAAAGGTATCCACCTTGATGGCATTCGGCATACGCAAAACTCTTGATATCTCCTGTGCAGTAGCTATTTCCGGATTAATAACCATTGCAAGACCAAGCTCTTCTTTAATCAGTCTAACCTGCTGGCTATATTCATGATTTCTAATTCTTGCTATAGTCTGGCAACCACCAATCTTCTTTGCCACAAGACAACATAAAATATTAACCTCATCCGATTCTGTTACTGCAATAAGTAAATCAGCATCCTTGACTCCTGCTTCCATCTGGATGTCATATGTGGCACCATTGCCGACGATGCCCATAACATCATTTTCCGCAGACACAGTAGATACAACTGCGCTATCGGTATCTATAATCGTTATATCATTGTTTTTTGTATCAAGCTGTTCAACCAGCGTCGAACCAACCTTTCCGCAACCTACTATAATAATATTCATAGCATTTTCCTTTTGTAAACATAT
>CAYWDL010000231.1:0-3515 GCA_964457015.1 uncultured Roseburia sp.
CCACTGGTCTGCATCTGCAATATACTGCTTGCTAATCCATTCCTGTGATTTGTACACAAGCTCCTTAGAGCTTCGAAGCGAGCCTGTCTCATCACCTTTTATAAGTATATCTGCTGCTTCCTTTGGATTCTCTGCCGCATACTCATAACCCTTTTTTGTTGCCTCCATAAACTTCTTGGCATCTTCCGGGTTTTCCTTAAGATACTTGTTATTGGCAATAATTATTGGTGTGTAGTAATCAAGCTCTTCTGTAACGCTTGCAAAATCCCAATAATCATAATCAAGACCGCTAAGCTCTGCGTTTATACCGCTCCAGCCATAAAAAATCCATACTGCGTCCGTCTGCTTAGCTTCAAGTGCCGCCGCTTCGTTGGTAATCCCATTAGGTATTAAATTAACCTTGCCAAAATCAGCACCTTCGGCCTCCATAGCATACTTAATCATAGCCTGCTCAATAGGCGAATCCCAAGTAGCATATGTCTTTCCTTCCAAGCCCTTTGGTGAATCCATTCCTTCACCTGCTCTTGCTATAATTCCTGATGTATTATGCTGCAATATACCTGCAACCGCAGTTACTTCAAGAGGATTTTCAGAATCAAAGGATGCTGCAATTGTATCCTGTGCATCAACTGCAAACTGTGCCTGTCCACTTGCACACATTGCTGTTGCTCCTCCTTCCGGCGGCTGTACAAGCTTCACGTCAAATCCAGCCTCCTTGTAATATCCTTTTTCTACTGCAACATAAAGCCCTGTATGGTTTGTATTTGGTGTCCAGTCAAGACAAAATACTATTTCTTTCAAACCATCATTACTTTCTTCCTTACCACAACCGGTAAATGACATAACTGTTAATATACATAAGGCTATTGCCAAAAATCTTTTTAAATTCTTCATCTAACTTTTCCTCGCTAATTTTTCACATTTTTCCCAAGGCATCGATAATTTCCGAATTATATTAACAAGCCTGATAAGCAGTAAGCTTATTACCACAATAACAATGATTACAGCAAACATCCTGTCAAATGCATATGCCTTTTTTACTCGAGTCATATACACACCCAGTCCTTCAAAGCCTCCAAGCCACTCTGATATGACAGCACCTACCACTGCGTAGGATACTGATATCTTAAGTCCTGAGAAAAAGTAAGGAAAAGCCGATGGAAATTTAACATGGCAAAATATTTTCCACCTGCCAGCTCCCATGGAACGTAGAAGATTCACCTGGTCCTTATCCACACTTCTATATCCATCCAATAACCCCACTGTTATGGGAAAGAATGTGGTAAGCACTACCAGCGTAATCTTTGGCTCCATCCCAAAGCCCATCCACAGAACCAAAAGTGGAGCAATGGCTACAGTTGGAATCGTCTGTGTAATAACCATTACAGGATATATTGCACGATACAAAATATTACAGCTATCCATTATTGTAGCCATAATAAATGCAAGTACAATTCCTATGGCCAAGCCATAAAAAGCCTCCTGCAATGTAACAACCGCATGCTCGCATATTAAATCAATGTCCGTATATAATGCATTTAAAACCGCACCCGGCGATGGCAGCATATACGAAGGTACTGTTTCGCTCACACTTAAGAATTGCCAGACTATTAATATAATCCCAAAGGCGATTATCGCCGGCAAATTACTGGTGATGCTTTGTAACTTTCTTTTCAATGCTTAACACTTCTCCTTCTGGTTTGTAAGAAATCTTTACATATGAGCTTACGCTGTTGCAGCCTGCCTTAATGGCGATAAGCTGGCAGTTTTTAACGATTTCCATCAATGTGTCATAGTCACCTTCAACCGAAGTCTCACAAGGTCCCACATAATAGTTCAAGCCAGTTGATTTTATGTAATCAATTACCTCATCAACTATTCTTATTACTTCATTTTCATCCATTGTTCCAGGTAAAACCTGAATTGCAATACTTGCTTCCATATTTCCTCCTTTTTTGTAGCGAAAATACTAAAGTGGAGAATTAAAAAGCTCCTTTAATATTTACCTGAATATCAAAAGAGCTTATATATCTACTACATTTCCACTCCCTACGTCGGTATGAACCGAATCAGGTTAACGGGTCCGGCTCCTCGCCATCTCAGCCGCGTACGCGACACCCCGGGTATTTTGTGCTATTTACTTTTTTACTTGTGCCGGCCAAAGCACATTTGGAATTCCAAGGACATACTAACAAAGGATTTTCTGTTTGTCAATCTTTATTTTCAAAAAAGTCATCTATAACCTTAACTATATGAGATGGTTCCATTGTCTTAAGCAAATAACCATCCGGCCTTAAATGTGAAACCTTGACAACACTTTCTTTATCATTCTTATTTGTAAGGAAAATAACAGGTATTTTTGCAAAATCCGATTCCGCACGAATCATTTCCAATACCTGTCTGCCGTCACATATGGGCATTTCGTAATCCAATAAAATCAAATCCGGCTGTTCCATAGCAAGATATTTTATAGCCATAGCTCCCGAATTAGCACATACAACCTGATACTTATCCTCCAACCAGTTTTTCACGCTCCTAAGCACAATACCCGAATCATCAACAACAAGAATTTTCTTTTTTTCAGGCTCTTCTTTCTTATTTGCACTCAGTTCAATAGCTTCATATACTGCCTGAACATCAATTGGATGAACAAATAATTTCTTTATTAATTTCCTTGGTATAACCTCACATGTTCTTCGAATCTGTTCAAGCTCGCCCATGATTACAACTGGAAGATTTCCTCTAACCGCCATATCTTTAAGATATATCAAGGCCTTTTTCTTTGATAATAAATTTTCAACATGAATAACTATTACATCTATTTCTTCAGCTATAGCTTCAAGTTCACTAACGTTATCGGAAACCTGAAGCGGATTATATGAATTTTCTTCAAGCAAATTCACAAGTGAAGATACCATAAAATTATTACTTTCAGTTATAATCAATACATTTTTCATAACTTAACCCTCCTGAATATTATTTATTATTTCACCTGTTAAATTGATTACATCATCCATTGCAACATCTGTTACATATACCTTCAAAGCATTAATTTTACCAGCCAGTTCATCCGTAAAGCCACATTGTTCAAGCTTCTTCATAGCTTCATCTGCCTTGTCCAAATCAAACATCCCCATGGCTTCTCGTATATCTTCCAAATATGATATAATCTCGTCATTTGTAACAGTTTTTTTCTCACTTACATCTTCATCATATTTCTGTAAAACGTCCTTATAGCTCCTATACTTTTCGAGAACCACTGGTGTACGCCTTTCTAATGCTTCTATAGCATTTGCATTACCCAAGCACTCCAGCTCAAAAAACATTTTAGATAACTCAATTGCACCTATCATTCTTGCTGAATTCTTCAATGCATGTACTTCTATGATATAATCCTTTATAAAGCCTTCCTTAATACAATCTTCTATTTTTTTACATTTTACATCAATAAGATTATAAAAATCTTTAAAAATACTAGTTAGTAATTCTTTGGAGCCTGTATTTTTTAACGCTTC
>CAYWDL010000232.1:0-3501 GCA_964457015.1 uncultured Roseburia sp.
AATATGCTACAAAGAGATATCGTTCAAACCTTATTAACTGGGGTATGCTTCCATTCATTTTTGAGGATGAGGCTTTGCCATTTACAAATGGAGATTTCATTTTCGTTCCAGATGTGGTGAAGGCTATTAAGGAAAAGGCAAGCGAGATGAAGGCATTTGTAGTTAATGCAGAGGGAATGAAAGAGTTTACATTGAAGATGGGTGAGTTGACAGATGATGAGAGAGATATTATTTTGAAAGGATGTCTCATTAATTACAACAGAAAATAATTTAAGGGTAGAGTGACCCGCACTGTGTGCGGGTGGCTCGGAATGGAGGAAACATGAAAGTAGGTAAAGATGGAGTTATTGATATGAAGGACACTAAAGCCATCGGCAAGGTAGTAGCCATAGTTGTAGCTGTTATCGTGGTCGTTATTCTGGCTTTTAATTCAACATATCAGGTTAAGGAACAGGAGCAGGCAGTTTTGTTGACATTTGGTAAGCCAAAGACTGTGTCGGAGTCAGGTCTTCACTTCAAGATACCATTTATACAGAATGTGAAGAAGGTAGATACAACGATTAAGGGCTTGGCTATTGGATATGATATGACAACTGATGCCACGATTGAAGAGGAATCGCTGATGATTACATCAGATTACAATTTTGTAAATGTTGATTTCTTCTTGGAATACAGAGTGTCTGACCCGGTTGAGGCATTATATGCGTCTTCGGACCCTGTAATTATCCTTAAGAATATTGCTCAGAGCTGTATTAGAACTGTTATTGGTAATTCAACAGTTGATGATGTTCTTACAACAGGAAAGGCTGAGATTCAGGCTGAAATCAAGACTATGATTATGGCTGAGCTTGAGGCTAATCCAATCGGCATAGGTCTTGTAAATATTACAATGCAGGATGCTGAACCGCCTACGGCTGCGGTTATGGAGGCATTTAAGGCGGTAGAAACTGCAAAGCAGGGCAAGGAAACTGCTCTTAATAATGCTAACAAGTATAAGAATGAGAAGCTTCCTGAGGCTGAGGCAGCAGTTGATAAGATTTTGCAGGAAGCGGAAGCTACAAAGCAGCAGCGTATCAATGAGGCTACAGGTCAGGTTGCCAGATTTAATGCCATGTATGAGGAATATTTAAAGTATCCTGAGGTTACAAAGCAGCGTATGTTCTACGAGGCAATGGAAGAGATACTTCCGTCCTTAGAGGTTATAATTGACAGCGGTGATGGAACTACACAGAAGTTATTGCCACTTGGCGATTTCTATGGTTTGGATTCACAGAATGGAGGGGCACAGTAATGAGTAAAAAGGGTATAATGAAGATTGTAATAGCTGTTGTGGTTGTATTTGGTCTTATTACTTTGTTTTCATCAATGGTAGTAACACACCAGAATGAGTACAAGCTTGTAAGAGTGTTTGGTAAGGTTGACAGAGTTATTGAAGAGGAAGGCTTATCATTTAAGATTCCTTTTATAGAAGAGACAGATACTCTTCCTAAATGTGTAATGTTATATGATCTTGCTACATCAGAGGTTATCACAAAGGATAAGAAGACAATGGTTGCTGATACATATGTTGTATGGAAGATTTCTGATCCTCTGAAATTTGCAAAGACTCTTAGCGTGTCTATAACAAATGCAGAGAGCAGAATTGATGCAACTGTTTATAATGCCTTAAAGGAAGTTATCGGTGGTCTTACACAGACCGAGGTAATTAGCGCAAGAGATGAGATGAGCAAGAGTATGATGTCCAAGATTGGTACAACAATGGAACAGTATGGCATTGAAATTGTAAATATTGATACAAAGCATCTGGACTTGCCGGACGATAACAAGGAAGCTGTTTATAGTCGTATGATTTCTGAAAGAGAGCAGATGGCAGCCCAGTACACTGCTGAGGGTGCGGCTGAGTCTCAGATTATTCAGAATACTACAGACAAGGATGTTGCCATTATGATTTCGGCAGCAGAGGCTCAGGCTGAGCAGATTAAGGCAGAAGGTGAAGCTTTATATATGCAGACTCTTTCAGCTGCTTATAATGATGCCAGCAGAAGTGACTTCTATTCGTTTGTAAGAGCGTTGGATGCTGCTAAGCTTACAATGGTAGGAGATAACAAAACGCTTATCTTACCTGCAGATTCACCGATTGCAGCTATATTCACAGGTGAGACAGAATAGTAAGTGAATAGATTATGAGTGTATGCCCTCGGCGCGGATGCGCCGGGGGTTTTGTTTTACAGCGTGGCACATCGTGGTAAAAAGGTGTATTGTGATTTTACAGCGTGGCACATCGTGGTAAAGTGATAAAATATGGATACATATGAAATTAGCTCGGCCCTGTACCCTTAAATCAAGAAAAAAAGTATACACAGACAAACTAATTTTGTATATATAACATTTGTTGATGAATTTGCCAATGTTATCATCAAAAAGAGGGTACAAAAGCAAAAAAAATCAATAGGTATAAACTTACAGACTTGCCAAAGCAGTACTAACAAGTACCCCATTATAATGTAGTGCTAACAAGGGCTGCGCACGCTGTTTTTATAGAAAATGATATTCTACTAATGTTTTTACGTAATCAGGCTGCAATGGATGTACTTGATTTTCATATGTAGTAATAAGATTTATTGAGGGAATTATTCCGTGGCGGATATAGGTTTGGAGTTTGGCAATTACTGAATTGCGGTATTCTGGGCGGTCCATCATGCCAAAGTGTTCCCAGTAATAAAACGCACCTGTACTAGGATGTCTAATGGTGAAATCGGGATAGTAAACCGTTCGGCCAAGTTCAAGCTTGCATTCATATCTAAAGGGAATATTGTATTGAGTTAATATAATGTCAATGTAAGATTCTGATTTTGAACGTAGGCGATTACCGGATAATCCGGTATGGAGCAACTGCTCAGGGTAATCAGTTTTCTTATCATAGTCAGCGTGCATCCACTGGCATAAATCATCGGCTAATGGAGAAAAGTAAGGAGTTAATAGCTGGTGATATTTTGAGGATTTGGACAATAAATCATCGGCGTGAGAGGTGTGTTTTTCGTGGTGATTTAAATAGTGGTTAATGGCCATTAACTCATGTGAATAGTCGTCAATTTTTGCGGAAACATATTTTTTGGCAGCTAATGCTTCTGTTAAAGAACGCTCTTTGGTGGAAAGATATCTTCTGGTATCGCCGTTTCTTACGTAAAATTTTGTATGCTTGCTGTCAGAAGAATGTATCAGCTTCCCTTCAGGAAAGCTTGTTAATTCATTCTTTAACCTATCAATCTCATTTTCGAGACGGGTGCGCTCTTCTAGAGCTCTTTCATAAATCAATATAAATACCTCCTAAAAAATGTAGTAAAAAAAAGAGACATACAAACAATACCAAGCATTTGCTCAGTATTATCTATTTGTCTCTCCATCTTGAATAATAAAACTTATATGAAAAAAAGTCAATAATATAAGTTAATATTCCATATATTCATATTCAATCTTACCATCTTTATATTCATACTTAAC